>CAMKSY010000043.1 GCA_946415545.1 uncultured Pelosinus sp.
GTTCTGATAAACGTTCTTAAAGTAATAGTGCCGTTAAGTGTAAGTTAGAACGGAAGGAGGCTAATTGGACGTGAGTGAAAGAAATGATCGTAAAGTTAAATTTGGTAAAGTAATTAGTGATAAAATGGATAAAACCATTGTTGTAGCGATTGAGCGTTTGGTGCAACATCCTCTTTACAAGAAATCCATTAAGAAAACTGTGAAATTTAAAGCCCATGATGAAAACAATGAAAGCCATATTGGCGATATTGTCGAAGTTATGGAAACTCGTCCGCTGTCTAAGGATAAGCGCTGGAGAGTTACGAAAATTATTGAAAGAGCTAAATAAGTGAGGTTTGGAGTTCGCAGTTCGTAAAATTGAACCTCGACCTCTAACCTTCAAAAGGAGGGAACAGGATGATTCAACAACAAACGATTCTTAATGTTGGTGATAACAGCGGTGCGAAACAAATCATGTGCATCAGAGCATTAGGCGGTTCTTACCGTAGATATGCAAACATTGGTGATGTTATTGTTGCGGCAGTAAAATCTGCTTCTCCTGGCGGTATGGTTAAGAAAGGTGATGTAGTAAAAGCCGTAGTAGTACGTTCGAAAAAAGGCTTACGTCGCCCTGATGGATCTTATATCCGCTTTGATGAGAATGCCGCAGTTATAATTAAAGACGATAAAAGCCCTAGAGGAACTCGTATATTTGGGCCAGTAGCGAGAGAACTGCGTGAGAAAGACTTTATGAAGATTATCTCGCTGGCGCCGGAAGTAATCTAAGTTAGGAGGTATCCGGGATGTCAGAAGCGAAAAAACTACACGTCAAAAAAGGCGATAAGATCGTAGTTTTGTCTGGTAAAGATAAAGGGAAAACCGGCAAAATCATTCAAGCACTACCAAAGAAGAGCAAAGTTGTAGTTGAAGGACTAAATACAGTAAAACGTCATACTAAACCTTCGCAAAACTTACCTCAAGGTGGTATTATTGTAAAAGAAGCTCCGCTACATTCAGCAAAAGTAATGCTGGTGTGCCCAGCTTGCGATCAAGCAACACGTATTAAGAAAACATCTCTTGCAAGCGGAGCATCAGTTCGTACTTGTAAGAAATGTGGCGAAGTAATTGATAAATAATCACGCAGAAAGGAGGTAACGACACTTGTCCAGAATGAAAGAAAAATATAGTGATGAAGTAGCTAAAGGTCTTATGGAGAAATTTGGCTATAAAAACATTATGGAAATCCCTAAAATTGAAAAAGTGGTTCTAAACATGGGCGTAGGGGAAGCAGTAAGCAATCCTAAAGTCCTAGATGTTGCCATAAATGATATGACGATTATTGCCGGTCAAAAACCAGTGGTAACACGTGCGAAAAAATCAATTGCAGCATTTAAAATCCGTGAAGGTATGCCAATTGGCGCTAAAGTTACCCTGCGTGGACAACGTATGTATGAGTTTTTAGATAAATTACTAAACATTGCATTACCACGTGTTCGCGATTTCCGCGGTGTTAGCCCAAAAGCCTTTGATGGTCGAGGCAACTATACTATGGGGATTAAAGAACAATTGATTTTCCCTGAAATTGAGTATGAAAAAGTTGATAAAGTACGTGGTATGGATATTATTATCGTAACCACTGCGAAAACGGATGAAGAGGCACGTGAACTGTTAAAGCTTATGGGCATGCCGTTCAGTGCGTAAAAGGAGGGACACTCGTGGCCAAGAAAGCGTTAATTGAAAAATGGAAGCTCGAGCCTAAATTTAGTGTGCGTAAGCATAATAGATGTAAGGTCTGCGGTCGTCCACATGGTTATTTACGTAAATTTGAAATGTGCCGTATTTGTTTTAGGGAATTGAGCTATAAAGGTGTCATTCCTGGGATAACTAAGGCTAGCTGGTAGATTACAGGAAGGAGGTAATGTTTAAATGGTAATGACCGATCCAATTGCAGATATGCTTACTCGTATTCGTAATGCAAACTCGGTTTATCATGACAAAGTAGAGATTCCTGCTTCAAAAATTAAGCAAGCAATTGCGCAACTTTTGAAGGCTGAAGGATTTATTAAGGATTTCGAAGTTGTTAAAGATGATAAACAAGGTGTATTAAGAGCAAGTTTAAAATATGGACCTAATCGTGAAAAGGTAATTACTGGCATTAAGCGTATTTCTAAACCAGGATTACGTGTTTATGCAAGAAAAGATCAAATGCCCCGCGTGTTGGGTGGCCTTGGTGTTGCAATTATTTCAACTTCCAAGGGAATTATGACTGATAAGCAAGCTCGCCGTGAAGGACTTGGCGGCGAAGTATTAGCTTTCGTCTGGTAATTTTTGTAGTTAAGGAGGTGCACATATGTCAAGAATCGGTAGAATGCCGATTGCTATCCCTGCCGGCGTAACCATTACGATTGGCGATGGTAATCAGGTATCGGTAAAAGGCCCTAAAGGCGAATTGACTCGTGCCATTCATAAAGATATGATATTGGAACTTGAAGACAATACCCTTGTTGTAAAACGGCCTTCAGATGAAAAAGAACACAGATCATTGCATGGTTTGACTCGTACATTGCTGTCAAATATGGTAGTAGGTGTTACCCAAGGTTTCACCAAAACTCTTGAAATTGTCGGCGTTGGTTACAGAGCAGCTAAAGCTGGAAAAAATGTAGCTTTAACATTAGGTTTTTCTCACCCCTTAGAAGTTGCGGCTCCTGAAGGAATGACCCTTGATGTTCCAGCTCCCAATAAAATTGTAGTTTCTGGTATCAACAAAGAAGATGTTGGTGCATTAGCAGCTAAGATCCGTAAATATAGAGAACCTGAACCTTATAAAGGTAAAGGCGTTCGTTATGAAGGTGAAGTTGTTCGCCGTAAAGTAGGTAAAGCAGGCGGTAAAGGTAAGAAGTAAGATTTTAAGTGAAAGGAGTGACCACTTTGCTTCGTAAAGGGATTAAAAATAAAGCTAGGCAAAAACGTCATTTACGTGTACGTAAGCTTGTTTCAGGTACTGCAGCAAGACCACGTTTAAACGTATTTCGTAGCCTAAGTCATATGTATGCACAAGTTATTGATGATGTTACTGGTACTACATTAGTTGCCGCTAGCACTATGGATAAAGATCTTGCAGTAAACTATGGCGGTAATATAGAAGCAGCTAAAGCTGTCGGTGCAGCAGTTGCAGCACGTGCTTTAGCAAAAGGTATTAACAAAGTGGTATTTGACCGTGGTGGCTATATTTATCATGGTAGAGTAGCAGCTTTGGCCCAGGCAGCGCGTGAAGCAGGGCTGGAATTTTAAGCAAAAGGAGGTAAATGAATGTCCAGAATTGATTACACAACTCTCGATCTGAAAGAGAAAGTTGTATTCATAAACAGGGTTGCTAAAGTAGTAAAAGGCGGTCGCCGTTTTTCCTTTAGTGCACTAGTTGTTGTTGGTGACGAAAATGGTCACGTTGGTGCTGGTTTGGGTAAAGCTGGCGAAGTACCGGAAGCAATCAGAAAAGGTGTGGAAGATGCTAAAAAGAACTTAATTAACGTTCCTTTGGTAGGCACGACCATTCCTCATCAAATCCTCGGCGTATTTGGCGCTGGTAAAGTATTTATGAAGCCTGCATCAGAAGGTACTGGTGTTATTGCTGGTGGTCCAGCACGTGCCGTACTTGAACTTGCCGGGATTCATGATATCTTAACAAAATCCCTTGGCTCTTCGAATGCTAATAACATGGTACGTGCTACTTTAACAGGTTTGAAGCAATTGAAACGTGCTGAAGAAGTAGCCGCACTTCGCGGTAAAACCGTTCAGGAACTTTTGGGTTAAGGAGGAATTTACAATGTCAAAACTCAAAATCACTCTTACCAGAAGCCTGATCGGCAGACCAGAAGATCAACGAGCTACTGTAAAGGCTCTGGGGCTTAAGAAAACAAACACTTTTGTTGTGCAAGAAGATACTCCTGTTATTCGCGGCATGGTTCGTAAAGTGGAGCATCTAGTAACAGTTGAAGAAACACAAGACTAATTGAGAGGAGGCGCTAATAATGAAATTACATGAATTAGCTCCTGCGCCTGGTTCAAAGAAGGTCCGCACTCGTGTAGGTCGCGGCTTGGGTTCAGGTCTTGGCAAAACATCTGGTAAAGGTCATAAAGGCCAAAATTCTCGTGCTGGCGGCGGTGTTCGTGCTGGTTTCGAGGGTGGTCAAATGCCTCTTTACCGTAGATTGCCAAAACGTGGCTTTTACAATAAATTTGGAAAAGACTATGCAGAAGTAAATATTTCTGACTTGAATCGTTTTGAAGACGGTGCAGTGGTTGACCCTGTAGCTTTAATCGAAAGTGGTATTTTGAAAAATGTTCGTGACGGCGTACGTATTTTGGGCAATGGCGAACTGACTAAATCACTTACAGTGATTGCTAATGGCTTTACCAAGTCGGCTGAAGAAAAAATTCAAACAGCTGGCGGAAAAGTCGAGGTGGTCTAAGTGCTTTCTGCTCTGTCCAACATACTAAAGATCACTGAGCTTAGACAAAAGGTAGTTTTTACCCTAGCCATGTTTTTAGTATTCAGAGCTGGTACGCATATTCCAGTTCCTGGAGTCGATGTTTCTGTTATTGAACAAATGTTTACCAGCGGTAACTTATTTGGCTTGTTAGATTTGTTCTCTGGTGGAGCATTGAGTAAGTTTTCCATCTTTGCAATGAGTATCACACCCTATATTAATGCTTCGATTATTATGCAGCTGATTACCATTGTTGTTCCAACTTTTGAGCAATGGTCTAAAGAAGGCGAAGAAGGTCGTAAAAAGTTAACGCAAATTACTCGCTACGGCACTGTGCTTCTAGGATTTATTCAAGCAATTGGTATGGCGATTGGGCTAAAAGCAGCAATTATTAATCCAGGCATTGCTTCTACGTTATTGATTGCATTGACACTTACGGCAGGAACTACTTTCCTAATGTGGCTTGGAGAGCAAATTACTGAAAAAGGTATTGGTAACGGCATTTCGCTGATTATCTTTGCCGGTATTGTATCCAGATTGCCTGATGGTTTGTATATGTTGTATGAATATCTTATCGCAGGTACAATTAATATCTTCAATGTATTGTTATTCGCAATTATTGCCTTGGCCATGATTGTTTTGGTAATTGCCATTACACAAGGCCAAAGACGAATTCCGGTGCAATATGCAAAACGAGTAGTTGGCCGTAAAACTTACGGTGGTCATTCTACTCATATCCCACTGAAAGTAAATCAGGCGGGAGTTATACCAATAATCTTTGCGTCATCCGTGCTGATGTTTCCAGTAACTATTGCCCAGTTTGTTGATATTGCCTGGGTAAAAACTGTGGCAGGATGGTTTGCGTGGGGGACACCGCTGCAAACATTTTTGTATGCGCTGCTCATTATTTTCTTCACGTATTTCTATACTGCGGTTACTTTGAACATATCGGATATGGCAGAGAACATGAAAAAATACGGTGGTTTTATTCCAGGACTGCGCCCGGGTAAACCGACTGCTGATTATTTGGATCGAGTTATGACCAGAATCACCCTTGCAGGTTCCATTTTTCTTGCAGGTATTGCCATACTGCCGAACTTTATTGCAGCTGTGACAAATATTCCAGGGTTAAATTTTGGCGGTACCGCCCTTTTAATTGTGGTAGGCGTGGCACTTGACACTATGAAGCAAATAGAGGCGATTGTTTTAATGCGTCACTATCAAGGCTTTATGAAGTAGGGAGGTCGCTTCGCAATGTATATCCTGTTAATGGGACCGCCTGGGGCTGGTAAAGGTACACAGGCGGCAGAATTAGTTGCAGAATTTCACATTCCCCACATTTCTACTGGCGACATGTTTCGTGCAGCAGTAAAAGAAGGAACTGAACTTGGCAAGCAAGCAAAAGCTTGCATGGATGCCGGGCAACTAGTACCTGATAGTGTAACTATTGGGATAGTGAAAGAAAGATTGGCTAAACCTGATTGTCATAAAGGGTTTATTCTTGATGGCTTCCCCAGGACGATTGAACAAGCAGATGCTTTAGATAATACCTTGGTGGAATTGGGAATAAAACTAAATCGCGTTATTAATATTAATGTTCCAGTAGAAGACTTAATTAGTCGCATGACGGGGCGTCGTATCTGCAAAGGTTGTGGCGCAACTTTCCATGTACTATTTAATCCTTCTACAAAGGACGGCAAATGTGATAAATGCGATGGTGAAATCTATCAGCGTGCTGATGATACGGAAGAAACGGTTACGAAACGCTTAGCAGTGTATAGCAGCCAGACAAAGCCTTTAATTGAATTCTATCAAGACAAAGGTCTTTATAGTGAAATTGATGGCCGTCAGCCGATTGAAAAAGTATTTGCTGATATCGTTCACAGCTTGAGGGGCGAGTAGGTATGATCATCCTTAAATCAGAGCGAGAAATCAGTTACTTGCGTGATGCAGGTAAAATAGTGGCAGAAACGTTGGTTGAGGTTAAAAAAGCCGCTAAACCCGGGGTCACTACGCTAGATCTGGACAGAATAGCCGAAGAATATATTAAGGGTCGTGGTGCGATTCCTGCATTTAAGGGATATCATGGCTTTACAGGAAATATTTGTTCTTCAATAAATGAAGAAGTCGTACATGGCATTCCAGGATTAAGAAAGTTAAAATCTGGAGATAATGTTAGTATTGATATTGGAGCGGTAATAAATGGATACAATGGCGATGCTGCGATTACAGTAGCTGTTGGTGAAGTTGATGCCGAAGTACAAAAACTTTTGGATGTTACTGAAGAGTCTTTGTATAAAGGAATTGAGCAGGCCATTCTAGGTAATCGTCTAAGTGATATTTCTCATGCCGTCCAGGTTCACGCAGAGCAATATGGTTTTGGTGTGGTGCGTGATTATGTTGGGCATGGGATTGGTCGGAGTATGCATGAAGATCCACAGGTTCCCAATTATGGTGATCCTGGCCGTGGGCCACGATTAAAAGCTGGTATGACGTTGGCGATTGAGCCAATGGTCAATCTGGGCACGTATGAAGTAAAGACACTTGACGATGGTTGGACGGTTGTAACTCTTGACGGCAAGCGCTCAGCGCATTTTGAACATTCGATTGCCATCACTGACGGTAAGCCGGAGATTCTAACTAAGTTATAGGAGGCAGCTCTGGTGTCAGTCGTGAATATATCAATGGGGCAACTTGTTACTAGTATTGCCGGAAGAGATGAGATGCAGATGTATCTTGTGATTGGGATTCAAAATAATAAAAATCTCCTGCTTGTCAATGGCAGAGATCGAAAGATAGTGAATCCTAAGCGCAAAAATATCCGGCATGTTAATGTTCTTAATTCTATTGCCAAAAGTGTGGCGGAAAAGATTCAATCTGGTATAAAAGTTACGGATGAGGAAGTTCGCCACGCCATTCAGGTTTTATACAAGCCAGAGAATCTGTGATAAGCGGACTAGGAGGGATATCTCGTGTCCAAGCAAGATGTAATTGAGGTTGAAGGTACGGTTGTCGAAGCCTTGCCTAATGCTATGTTCCAGGTTAAACTGGAGAATGAGCATGTCGTATTGGCGCATGTCTCAGGTAAAATCCGCATGAACTTTATCCGGATTTTACCTGGAGATAGAGTAACTGTAGAGCTTACGCCTTATGACTTAAAGCGTGGCCGTATTACCTACCGTTTCAAATAGCGGATTCGTAAGGTAAGATGCTTTCGGTAACATAATCGAAGAGCGCGAGTTCGTGAATATATGAAAAGGAGGACTGGCAAATGAAAGTGAGACCGTCGGTCAAGCCCATTTGTGAAAAATGCAAGGTAATTAAACGTAATGGACATGTAATGGTGATTTGTGAAAATCCTAAACATAAACAAAAGCAAGGATAGGAGGTGTACTATAGATGGCACGTATTGCCGGAATAGATTTACCGCGTGATAAAAGAATTGAGATCTCTTTAACATACATTTTTGGTATCGGTCTTACAACTTCCAAGGAAATCTTGGCAGCTACTGGAATTAATCCTGATACACGCACACGGGATTTAACAGAAGAAGAAGTTGTGAAATTACGTGAAGCGATTGATAAGAATCATAGAGTAGAAGGCGACTTACGCCGTGAGCAAGCACTCAATATTAAACGTCTGATTGAAATCGGATGTTATCGTGGTAAACGTCACCGTATGGGTCTTCCTGTACGTGGTCAACGTACTAAGACGAATGCCCGCACCCGTAAAGGTCCAAAACGGACTGTTGGAGCGAAAAAGAAAAAGTAGTAGAGGAGGGATAAAGATTGGTTGCTAAGAAAGTTATTAGACCAAAAAGAAAAGAACGTAAGAATATTGAGCATGGTCAAGCACATATTCGTTCTACTTTTAATAATACGATTGTGACTATTTCCGATACAAAGGGTAATGTTTTGTCTTGGGCTAGTGCGGGTGGACTTGGATTTAGAGGTTCCCGTAAGAGTACTCCATTTGCTGCGCAAATGGCAGCAGAAACAGCTGCTAAAGCTGCAATGGAACATGGATTAAAACAAGTTGAAGTTTTTGTAAAAGGACCTGGCTCAGGTCGGGAAGCAGCCATTAGATCACTACAGGCATCTGGATTAGAAGTAAGTTCTATTAAAGATTGTACGCCTGTACCTCATAATGGATGCCGTCCACCTAAGCGTAGAAGAGTATAAGAAGTTTCGGGAGGTGTTAAATATACATGGCTAGATATACAGGACCTGTTTGTAGACAATGCCGCCGTGAAGGCGCAAAATTATATCTTAAAGGCGAAAGATGCTATACGGACAAATGTTCGGTAGGTAAACGTGCGTATGCACCTGGTCAGCATGGCCAAGGCCAAACTCGTAAGAAAGTTTCCGAGTATGGTGTTCAACTACGAGAAAAACAAAAAGCACGTCGCGTTTATGGAATTTTGGAAACTCAATTCCGTTCCTATTTTGATAAAGCAGATCGTCAAAAAGGCATTACTGGTGAAAACTTGCTGATATTGCTGGAAAGACGTCTGGACAATGTGGTATACCGTCTTGGTTTTGCGGCAAGCCGTACACAAGCTAGACAATTGGTTACCCACAGACATTTCACTGTTAATGGAAAAAGAGTAGACATTCCATCTTATTTAATTAAACCTGGTGATGTTATTGCGGTTCATGAAACCAGTAAAGAATCACCATTAATTAAAGAAATTACAGAATCTCTTGCTCACAAAACAGTGGCACCTTGGTTGGAAAGACCAACTCAAGAGGTAATGAATGGTACAGTACTGCGTTACCCCACTCGTGAGGAAATTGACACACCAGTTCAAGAGCATCTGATTGTCGAATTATACTCCAGATAATCAAAGTGTTTTTGAAGAGAATCCGCATTTTGCCCTCAACCGTGGGTATGGCGTAACT
This sequence comes from uncultured Pelosinus sp., assembly GCA_946415545.1. GTDB lineage: Bacteria > Bacillota > Negativicutes > DSM-13327 > DSM-13327 > Pelosinus. Next base: position 9,368 of record CAMKSY010000043.1, read on the forward strand.
TAATCGTACGCAAAGAGGAGGGTTTTTCCAGATGATCGAAATCGAAAAACCGAAGATTGAAATTGTAGAATTGAGTGAAGACAATCGATATGGCAAGTTTGTATGCGAACCATTAGAACGTGGTTATGGTACTACCCTTGGCAACAGTTTACGCCGTATATTGCTGTCCTCCCTGCAGGGGGCCGCAATTACAGCGGTTAAAATTGAAGGCGTTCTTCATGAATTTTCTACTATTCCAGGTGTTCGGGAGGACGTTACCGACATTATCCTGAATTTAAAAACATTGCGTCTAAAAATGCACACTGATGAACCAAAGACTTTGAGAATTGAACGATTGACTGAAGGGGAAGTTACAGCAGGAGATATTCTTGTTGACCCGGATATTGAGGTTCTAAATCCCGAATTACATTTGGCGACAGTTGATGCTAGTGGATCGCTAAAAATGGAAATCACCGTAGAACGTGGTCGGGGTTATGTTCCTGGCGACAAGAACAAAAAGCCTGATCATGTGATCGGTATTATTCCGATCGACTCCATTTTTTCACCCATTCAGAGAGTTAACTATCAGATCACTGATACTCGTGTCGGGAACGTTACTGATTACGATAAATTAACTCTGGAAGTATGGACGGATGGAAGTATCAGACCAGAAGAAGCTGTAAGTAAATCTGCTAGTATTATGGTCGCTCATTTGAAGCTGTTCCAGAATTTAGCAGGCATAATTCCTGAAGAAGATAGTATTGATGGTACATTTACCGAAGTGGTAGAAGAAGGAAATTCAAAAATCATGGATATGACGATTGAAGATCTGGATCTGTCTGTACGTTCTTATAACTGCTTAAAGCGGGCAGGAATTAATACAGTGGCGGACCTGGTACAAAAATCCGAAGATGATATGATGAAGGTGCGTAACCTTGGTCGTAAATCAATGGAAGAAGTGAAGAAAAAATTAATCGAACTAGGTCTTGGACTTAGTGAAGAGGAAGAATAAAGGGAGGGAAGAAAATGGGCTATAGAAAGTTAGGACGAGACTCTAGCGCACGTAAAGCGCTGTTTCGCAGCATCTTGACTTCCTTCTTTGCATACGAGCGTATTGAAACAACAGAAGCTAAAGCAAAAGAAATCAATGGTCTTGCCGAAAAGATGATTACTTTGGCTAAGCGCGGCGACTTACATGCTCGCCGTCAAGTGTTATCAAACCTCATGGATGAAGAAGTAGTTACAAAATTATTTGACGTGATTGCCCCTAAATATGCTGATCGTCAAGGCGGTTATACCCGTATTATGAAATTGGGACCGCGTCGCGGCGATGCTGCACCAATGGTAATATTGGAATTGGTCTAACGTTTGCAATTGGGCCAGGTGACAAAGGCATATACTTGGCCTCGTCGCCTGGTTATTGTGGTTTATAGGGAAGGCGGCCTTTTAGGCCGTCTTTATTTCTATATGGAGTCTGCTTAGAAACGCCCATCTGCGTTGGTATAATGAAGTTATCGCTTCGCTCTAACTAAGCGACCTCACCAAATATTTTTGATCACAAATATTTGGTTCTCTGCTTATAGCATCTGGACGCTTCTAAGCAGCCTCCAAGAATAAGAAAGAAAAGATTAAATAGCACATAAAGATAGAATTTTGGTATATGTAAAAGGGGAACGGATATGGGAGAGTTTATAACGGTGAAAGATATGTGCCATACGTATCTTGCCCATGAGGGCGAAGAGGTACAGGCACTTGATCATATAAATATAGCCATAGGAAAAGGCGAATTTGTCGCTATTATTGGCACCAATGGATCAGGTAAATCCACATTGGCAAAGCATCTGAATGCACTACTGATCCCTTCAAGCGGCCAGTGTCTTATCAATGGGATGGATACGAAAGAGCAAAAGAATCTTTGGGAAATTAGACAGACTGTTGGTATGGTGTTTCAAAACCCAGATAATCAAATTGTTGCTACCCTAGTAGAAGAAGATGTTGCTTTTGGTCCGGAGAACTTAGGGGTACCGCCAAACGAAATTCGAGATCGAGTAACGGAAGCATTGAAAGATGTAGGTATGGAAGACTATCGGCAGCATGGCCCTCATTTATTATCAGGTGGACAAAAACAGCGAGTGGCGATTGCTGGGATATTAGCCATGCGTTCTAACTGCTTAGTGTTAGATGAACCGACAGCAATGCTTGATCCTCAAGGGCGACAAGAAGTCTTATCGACGGTACTCAGACTGCATCGTGAGCAAAATATAACAGTCGTATATATTACACATTTTATGGAAGAAGCGGTAGCTGCGGATCGTGTCATTGTTATGGAGCAAGGAAAAGTGGTTATGGAAGGCTTGCCTAAGGCAATCTTTAGCCAAGTAGATCGTTTAAAAGAATTAGGCCTTGATGTTCCCGTAGCGGCAGAATTTGCAAATCGCTTACGGCAGCTTACGATGGAATTACCAGAAGACATTATTACAGATGCAGAATTGGTGGTGGCTGTATGTCCATAAGATTACAAGATGTTACTTATATTTACATGTCTAAAACTCCATATGAGAAGGCCGCAATAATAAAAATCAATCTTGAAATAAAACAAGGTGAATTTGTTGGAATTATTGGACATACCGGATCTGGCAAATCAACATTGGTGCAGCATTTAAATGGTCTATTAAAGCCATCATCAGGCATGGTTCACATAGATGGGCAGAATATACATGAAAAGGGAGAAACTGCAAGAAATGCCAAACGAAGTGTCGGTATGGTGTTTCAATATCCAGAACATCAACTATTTGAAGAAAGTGTATATGAAGATATTGCCTTTGGTCCACGGAATCTGGGCATAAAGGAAGAGGAAATTGATACCAGGGTCAAAAAGGCACTTAATTTTGTTGGCCTTGATTTTGAGAAATTTGCAAAACGTACGCCATTTCAACTAAGTGGAGGGCAAATGAGGCGAGTTGCTATTGCAGGTGTAGTAGCTTTAGACCCGAAATATCTAATTCTGGATGAGCCTTCTGCTGGGCTTGACCCGCGAGGCCGGGATGAAATTTTTGGGCAAATTATGAATTTACATCAGGCCACAGGGATTACCGTTGTCCTGGTTTCTCACAATATGGAAGATGTTGCGCGTATGGCGAATCGACTGATTGTTATGAATAAGGGTGAGATTCTCTTAGATGGAAAACCACGGGATATTTTTTGTAATCATCAAGATCAGCTAAAAGAAGCAGGAGTGGATGTGCCACCTCTTACTTTATTGATGAATCAATTTAGACAACGAGGTTTAGAAATTGATAGTGCAGTAGTCGATATTGCAACTGCTGCTCAAAATGTATTTAAAGCCGCAAGGAGGGGTTAACTTTGCTGACTGATATTATGCTGGGACAATACTTTCCTGGTAATTCCTTACTTCATTTACTAGATCCCCGTACGAAGATTATTAGCACAATATTATTTATCAGCAGCATTTTTTTAGCAGATTCTTATCAGGCTTATACCATACTAGCTGCTTTTATTGTATTCATGATTGCCTTAGCGGCAATACCTCCTACAATGATTTTACGCTCCTTAAAGCCATTGTGGATTATTATTGTATTGACCTTACTGATTCATATTTTTACTACACCGGGGAGCGTTATTTATAAGATGGGTCCATTAGCTGCGACTCAGGAAGGTGTCCGGCAAGGGCTTTTTATGGCAATAAGACTTGTCTTTTTAATTGTTGTATCTTCCTTATTGACCTTTACCACCTCCCCTATCGCTTTAACCGACGGGATCGAACGTTTACTTAACCCTTTTAAGAAAATAGGTCTGCCTGCGCATGAGTTGGCGATGATGATGACCATCGCCCTTCGTTTTATTCCAACTTTGTTGGAAGAAACAGATAAAATCATGAAGGCGCAAATGGCAAGAGGAGCGGATTTTACATCAGGAAATATATTGCGTCGTGCACGTAATATGATTCCGCTACTCGTACCGCTGTTTATTAGTGCATTTCGTCGTGCAGATGAACTGGCTACTGCTATGGAGGCCAGATGCTACCGAGGCGGGCATCAGAGGACCCGTATGAAAGAACTTCACATTACAAAGAGGGATTGGATTGCATATGGAGTACTCGGTATCATCATTGGAGTACTAGTTGCAGTTAGGGTAACGTTAAGGTAAGGAACGGGGTAAGAAGTGAGCGCTAAAGAAAATTAACCACAAAGGCGCAGAGAAGGGATTGATGATGGATTAATACAATATCCCTGAAGCGTACTCTGCGCCTCTGCGGTCCAAACGTATGTCTAATACTATTATAGGGAAAAGACAGGAGGCTATATGGTTAAGGATCATCCGGATTATGCTTTAGAGAAACAGCACTTGGATTATACGATAGAAGAGATGAATCAAATCGTTACATCTTTAGAAAACGATATTGAAAAGCGCACTGCGCAAATGCGTGTGTCATTGGAGCATAAAGATCAAATTAGTACTTACGTTCATTCCATGATGAAACATGATCATGCTGAAAAAATTTATGATATGAAAGAGGCTCTAGGGAGCCCTTATTTTGGTCGTGTGGATTTTAAAGATGATGATGCAGTAGACTATGAGAGCTTTTATATAGGACGTATTAAGATCAGCCGCTTGGATATTCTTACCGTAAAAGATATTTTAGTATTTGACTGGCGCGACCCTGTAGCAACTATTTTCTATGAATGCCAAGATGGACGCGCCAGTTACGATGTTCTAGGAAAATACCATTATAGCGGTGACGTAAACTTAAAAAGGCAATACAAAATAGTCGAAGGTGTTTTGCAAAAAATATCTGATGATTATATTTTTGACCAATTGGCTGATCCTAGAAAAGAAGCCTTACTTGCAGATCCTTTTTTAACAGAAAGGTTGCTGCAAGGTACCAGTAATAAACTAAAAGATATTGTAACTTCCATCCGAGGGGAACAAAATAAAATTATTCGTGAAACATTGCATCAAGTAATAATAATACAAGGCGTTGCGGGTTCTGGGAAAAGTACCATTGGTCTGCATCGATTATCATACCTGCTTTATAATGAAAAATTAGATCCACAAAAAATGATGGTTATTGCACCCAATAAATTATTTTTAGATTATATTTGTGAATTGCTGCCAGAGATTGATGCAGATGATGTGAGACAGCAGACATTTATTGATGTAGTACATGAAATAACCCAGACGACATTCTCCCTGCAACAAGATGAAAAAGCCCATCTGTTTTTGGAAAATAAGATAAAAGATAACCGGCGCGATCAATTAGAGGCAGTTGGCAGATTGAAGGGATCCTTGGAATTTATGAAAGTCTTAGATTCTTGGATGGATAAAAAAATTGAAAAATTCTGCCTAAAGCTAAAAGACATTCTGCTATTTGATCAGAAACTATTGATTACAAAAGAGCAGCAAATTGAAAACTTTATGCAAGGCAGTACGCTAAATACTCCCTATAATGAGCGTGTAAAAGCGTTAAGTGGTTATATTAAGTTTAGGGTGCGAAATTTCCTGGAAGTATTAGAAATGAAGCAAAGGCGCAAAAGTGGTAGTACGGATAAAGTACATGAAGAATATACAAAGCAAGGAACAGCGTTCTTAGATAATCACTTCTCAAAATGGCCATGTGATGATATTAAAGTATGCTACATGGAAGTTTTCAGTAACAAGAGTACTTTTAAATGTTTAAAAAATAAGAAATTAGACATTGCTTTTATCTGCGAATACTCTACCAATGTCTTACAAGATGGAAAAGTAGAGAGAGAGGATTTGGCACCTATTTGCTATCTTTCTTATCTCGTACATGGCTGGAATCACATTGTGAAATTTGAACATATTGTAGTGGATGAAGCCCAGGACTTGAATGCTTTGGAATTTATGATTCTTAAAATGCTTTCAAAGAACAGCTCGTTTACGATTATGGGGGATCTGTCCCAAGGAATTACCTCTTACCGCAGTATTGACAGCTGGCAGGTAGTGATGAAAGAGGTATTTTCTGACGTAAAATCTATATACCGGGAAGTCAATTACAGCTATCGCTCAGCACGGGAAATTATTGAATGTTTTAATAAAGTAATGCCTCGAGGGCACTCGCCTGCCATTCCCGTATATGAAATTGGTCAAGATCCTATATATCAGCAGGTTAGTACAGAAAACCAAGCAGTACTGGCGATACGAGATGCTATTCAAAAGTTTAAAGAGCTGGATTGTAAATCTATTGGAATTATTACCAAAGTGGAAAGAGACAGTGTTTCTTTATATCATGCTTTGCAGCAGCAAGATGATAACTTGGAACTGCATGTGATTACCAGTGATACTCTTTCTTACCAAGGCGGTATTTCCATCCTTCCAGTGAGCCTGGCTAAAGGTTTAGAATTTGATGGTGTGATTATATGGAATGCTTCAGATAAAGAATTTAAAAACAATAGCTTTGATGCCAAGTTACTATATGTGGCATTATCTCGGCCATTGTATTATTTACATATTCTATATCGCGGCAATCTTACACCCTTGTTAAAAAGATAGTCACTTCGCTTCTTCGCGTTTTAGCGTATATTTACCAATGGGTTTATTAAAAATTTTCATATAGCGACGGAGTGTATAATTATGCGTAATATTAAATTGACATTGGCTTATGATGGTACAGCGTATCATGGTTTCCAACGCCAGACAAATGCGATTGGTATACAGCAGGTATTAGAAGATAAATTGGCAAAAGTATTTGGTCACACTTTTAGGATTCATATGGCAGGCAGGACAGATGCCGGTGTTCATGCTTATGGACAAGTTGTCAATTTTAAGACTAGCTGCAGCATCCCCATAGATCGTATTGTAATTGCATCAAGAAAGGTATTGCCTTACGATATTGTAGTTACCCATGCAGAAGAAGTCCCAGACAGCTTTGATGCGCAGTTTAGTGCGAAAAGTAAAATCTATGTTTATAAAATTTATCAGTATACGGTACCGAATCCCTTCTGGCGAAACATGATTTGGACGATTCCTCAAACCTTAGATATACCAGCTATGGAAAACGCTATGCAAATCATTGTGGGAACGCATGATTTTTCAGCCTTCCGTGCTTCTGGAGGGTCATCGGTTAGCCCAGTTCGTACTATTATTGAGGTTGGATGCCAGCTACAGGATAAAATATTAGAACTATCTTTCTGGGGAAATGGCTTTTTGTATCATATGGTGCGTAACTTAACAGGCACTCTAGTGAATGTGGGCTTAGGAAGGACATCAATTGATGGATTTAAGACGATTCTCGAGGGGCGAGATCGGAAGAAAGCTGGAGCAACAGCACCAGCACATGGACTATATCTCAAGGAAGTACTTTATTAATCTAATAAACTGTGGATAACTCAAAAAAAAGTGAATTTACATGCCGATATTCCTTGACATTGTCCAGGTAATTTAATACAATGTTTTTATGAGATTTATGCCATGACTTCCGTTAGCCCCGGAGCTCAAGGAAACAATCAATTTTTTTTGTAATGTTGTGACAAGGAGGTATATCGCATGAAAACATTTATGGCAAATGCTGCCACCATAGAACGTAAGTGGTATGTTGTAGATGCAGAAGGTAAAACTTTAGGTAGATTAGCTGCCGAAGTAGCAAAAGTTCTTCGCGGCAAACATAAACCAACATTTACTCCGCATGTTGATACCGGTGATCATGTTATCATCATCAACGCTGATAAAGTAGCATTAACTGGTAAAAAGTTAGTACAAAAAACATATTTCCGTCATTCTGGTTATGTAGGTGGAACTACATTTGTTACTGCTGGTAAAATGCTTGCAGACAAACCAGAAAGAGTGCTTGAGCTGGCTATTAGGGGTATGTTACCTAAGAACCGTCTTGGCCGCCAGATGTATCGTAAATTGCAAGTATATCGTGGTGCTGAGCATCCACATGCTGCGCAATTACCAGAAGTATTAGAAATTAACGTAAGATAATCCGGAAAGGAGGAACATATTATGGCATTGGTTACTTACTACGGCACAGGTCGCAGAAAAACCTCGGTTGCCAGAGTTCGTCTGGTTCCGGGTGAAGGCAATATTCTAGTTAACGACCGTACTATTGCAGAATATTTTGGTCGTAAAACGTTAGAACTTATTGTAAAACAACCCCTTAATTTGACAGAAACTCTTGGCAAATACAATGTGTTAATTAAAGTGGAGGGCGGCGGTCCTTCAGGACAAGCTGGCGCAGTTCGTCACGGTATTTCTCGTGCATTGCTTAAAGTTGATGCCGAGTATCGTCCATCTTTGAAAAAAGCTGGATTCCTTACTCGTGATCCACGTGAAAAAGAACGTCGTAAATATGGTTTGAAGAAAGCGCGTAAAGCGTCTCAGTTCTCCAAACGTTAAGGCTTGGAC
>CAMKSY010000044.1 GCA_946415545.1 uncultured Pelosinus sp.
AGCAGCTTCAAAAAACACTAATGACTGATGTCTATCGCGTTGAAGTCAATACGGATGTAACTGGAACCGAAATTTGTGCCGCTATGAAAAACGCTTATGCCGTTGGTTTAGGCATGGCGGAAGGCTTTAAAAAACGCAAAGGCTTTTTGCATAACAACACAAAATCCGCCTTGTTCACATTTGCCGTAGCAGAGATGGGCATTCTGTCTCAGGCTTTAGGAGGTACTCTGCTGTCCGTTTATGGACTTCCCGGGGTAGGTGACCTGGAGGTAACCGGGGAAGCCGGACGCAACCGAACACTGGGTGAAGTGATTGGCGAGGGACTGACTGCCAGTCAAGCTATCACGAAGATGAAAGAGGAAGGAATCACTGTGGAAGGCTATGCCGCGATTCGCTTCGGCTACTTGCTGGCAAAACAACTGGAAAGGGAAGCTAAGCTGGCGGTCGGCGATCTGCCGCTACTGACCGGCTTGTATAAGATTCTCTATGAAGATGCACCGGGCTACGAAACCATTACAATGCTCCTGCAGCAATGCACCGGTGCTTATAAATAAGGCATGACACCTTTTTTTCTGGCATAAATAAATAGTAGATCCGGCGAAAATCCGCTGGATCTACTATTTATTTTATGTAAAATCAAGATTACTTTTCCACTCATCAATTCCCGTTACTTAGCAGTGCAGCCAGGAAGCGGAATTTGGGCAGAGGTCTTTTCCGCTTTATCGAATCTCAGCGTTCCTCCTTCGTACAACTTCACGGCACCTTCATCCGCTAATTTTTGGATCTGCTCTTCAGTATATCCATATTTTAACATATACTCTTTGGTATCATAACCTACCGGTTTGGCAATCCAAATATCAGGATCCCCCACGCTCCACAATCTGACGGGAGTGGTAGGCATCACCTTGTCGCCAAAGCGTTCATAATGAAAGTGTCTGAGCGCATCATTATCATATGCTTCTTGATCCGCCAATATATCATCCACAGAAAAGCACTTCTCGAAGGGAATATCCTTCTCGATAAATATTTTTTCCCATTCAGTATAATTTTTCTTAGCAAAGGCTTCGCTCATACGTTCGATAACATACCCATTCTTTCCATTTTCCACAAATCCCTCTAATGAATTTACATCCTCGCGGCCAATGAGATCTTCAAGGCCAATGGTTCTGAAGACCAGTTCATGATATTTGTTATAGTGACCAAAGCAAATAATAAACCAAACACCATCTTTCGAGCAATAGGAATTGTTCGTCGGGCAAGGCATTGTCTTTCTTGATTTAGGATACTCAAGACCATCCTGGCGAGAAATAATCGGTATTTGCATTCCCCAGAGCGCCACATGATAAAGATTGACAGAAACTCTATCACCCTTCCCCGTCCTCAGTCTTCTTACTAATGCAGCCAAAACGCCAGCAGTCAAAGCCATAGAGGCATTCCAATCGCCGATCGCCACCGGCATATTGGCAGGTGCATCTCCCTTTTGAGGACAGTTTAGTGCGTAACCGCCTCGGGCGGAATAGGACGTAGCGTCAAAACCCTTTGCATCTTTCTGGGGCCCTCTTTCGCCATAGCCTCTCGCTTGCGCCCAAACAAGATGCGGGAACTGCTTGCTCAGTGTATCATAGTCCAGCCCCAGCCGTTGTAATGCACCATCCCGCATGTTGGTAACAAAAATGTCAGCATCAGCAATCAGTTTCAGTGCCAATTTCTTGCCTTCGGGATTCTTCATATTAAGACTGACCCACTGCTTATTCGTGTTGGCTTGGTCATATCCACGATTTTCGATTTCATCGGATAGCATGCCATAGCTTGCCCCCTGTGTGCGTTGTTCGTCCCCGGATGGCGGCTCAATTTTAATAACTTCTGCACACATTTCTCCAAGAATCCTTGGACACGCCGGTGCCGCAACATATTGTGAGAAATCAATTACTCGGATTCCTTCTAGACCCTTCATTTTGTAAAATTCTCCTTTCATTCTCCTATTGAATTTTATGTATGGCTACTGTACCAAAAATGACAAAAATCACACTTGTGGTTTCTGTCATTTTCTCAATATGGTCAACAATATGATATTTCAGATATGAGATAGTCTCTTATATCAATTCAGAGACATAAGATTTTGAAAGACTGAGTAATTCTCTATCCACCCTCAAGGGTAATTTTATTTATAATATCTTGGCGCAGCACAAATTTTTGAATTTTTCCTGACGGAGTCTTGGGGAGAAACTCTACAATTTCTATCCTTTCAGGATATTTACATTTGGCCACATTCTTTAATGCAAAAAAAGTTTTTACGCCTTCCAACGTTAGTCCCAGATCAGCATCACTTAGCACAACATAAGCACAAATTCGTTCCCCCAACCTTTGATCAGGCATAGCTACCACACCCGCTTCGCGAATATTCGGAATTTGGAGAAGAATATTTTCAATTTCAACACTGCTTATATTTTCTCCACCACGAATAATAACGTCTTTTATCCTTCCTGTGATCCTGATGTAGCCATCCTCATCCATAATGCATAAGTCACCGCTGTAATACCATCCCTCATCATCTAACACCTGAGCAGTCAATTCGGGTTCCTTCAAATAACCCATAAAGACATTGGGACCTCGAGATGCTTGCTCTCCCTCAATTCCTGCCGGCAGCGGATGCCGCGCTTTGTCAACGACGCGTATCTCTATACCCGGTACAGGCACACCATCAGAATTAAATACTTTTTCAATAGGATCATGTAAGCCTACGGCGGTATGGGGTGCACTCTCAGTAGAACCATATACACTTAGTACTTTCAGACCCACGTCCACTGCTTCTTTAACGATGTGTCTGGGTATCGGCGCCCCTCCGCACAAAAAGAAACGTAGTGAGGAGATATCGTATTTTTTCTTTTTTAAGGTGCAAAGGATATCGTGAACAAATGGTGTGGCGCCCATACTGCAGGTGCAATTCTCACGCATAAGTAATGCAAGGCAAGTATCCGGTTTAAATATATCCTGCAATACACTTTTAGCCGCAAACATAAATGGCGCAGTCACACCGTGATGAAAACCAGTAGCGTGTGCCACTGGTGCTGGCATCAACATCACATCGAGATAATTGAAATGAAATACAGTGGCAAACGCTTTTTCACTCGCAATGATATTATTATGGGTAAACATAACACCTTTAGGAGAGCCACTTGTTCCAGACGTAAAGAGAACGGCAGCAAGATCGTCTGCTTTACAACTAGCGATATCAGCTAATGGGCAATATTCTTTTATGATCTTTGCTAATGTATTGCCCTCTTTAACCGTCTTCTCCTTTTCTACCATAACTGTTTCCTTTAAACTGGGAATTTTTTGAGCCAGTGAATGTACCATGCTTAGATAGTCAAACTGTCTAAACTCAGCGGCATAAAACAATACTTTCGATTCACATCTAGTAAGAATATGTAATAGCTCATCGGCACGATAACATGGCAGAATTGGGTTTATAACTGCCCCAACCTTTAAGCAAGCCGCATAGATTACCGTAAATTCAGCCCAGTTAGGTAATTGAACAGATACAAATTCGCCTGGTGCTACCCCTACGTCTTTTAAAAAAACAGCCACTCTATCAGAAGCATCATCAAGTTCAGCGTAAGTATAGCAAGTTCCTTGCAGGTCAGTCACCGCTATCTTTTCCGGAGAGCTTAAAACCGCCATCTTCCAATAATCTGCCAGTGTGGCGTCACCCCAGTAGCCCTTTTGGCGATATTCCCGTTTCCGCCATTCTTTAGACATTAGCCCTGAAGACATTCCACTCCCCCCCTGATCAGCGTCTCAAGCTGAATAAGGTTTGTTACTTTTTCAATTCGCCTTGATCTTCTTTATTTCTTCAATAAGAACAGGGACTACCTCAAACAAATCTCCTACAATTCCATAATCAGCAACACCAAAGATTGGTGCATCTGAATCTTTATTGATGGCCACAATGATGTCTGATGAGGACATTCCTGCTAAATGCTGAATCGCTCCTGAGATACCGCAGGCAATATATATTTTGGGCCCAACCGTTTTTCCGGTTTGCCCCACTTGATGTAGAGGGGATATCCAGCCCGCATCAACTGCAGCCCTAGATGCTCCTACGGTGGCTTCCAGCACTTCAGCCAGTTCTTTGATGCATGCGAAATTTTCAGGCTTCCCTAACCCTCTTCCTCCAGAGACAATGATTTCTGCTTCCTCAAGATTTACTGCCGTTTCTCCTGCAGCTTTTATAAAGCCTACAAGTTTTGTTCGAATCTGTTCTGGGGGTGTCCTAATTTCTTCACGTATGATAGCTGCAGTTCTGGTAAAGTCAGGCTGTGCCTTCTTAAACACTCCCGTCCGTACTGTCCCGATCTGCGGTCTTGAAGCAGAGCACAATATCGTAGCCATAAGATTTCCGCCAAATGCAGGTCTTGTCCAGGCCACATCTCCTGTCTCCTCATTAATCTCGAGTCCTGTACAATCGGCAGTCAAACCGGTCGCCAACCTGCAGGATACCCTTGGCCCCAAATCTCTGCCGTTATTCGTAGCTCCAATTAAAATTACCGATGGCTTATACTTCTCTACTAATTTCACCATGACATTGGTGTAGCCGTCAGTATTATAGTCCGCATATTCTTCGCCCTCTACTACAATGACTTCATCGGCACCATAGGCAATCACAGTTTTCGCAGTGTCATCTAACTGTTTGCCAATAACGATGGCAATCAGTTTCTCGTAATTAGCATCTGCCAGAACTCGCCCTTGATTTAAAAGTTCTAAGCCTACATTTCTAACTTCACCGTGAACCGTTTCAATAAATACCCATACGTTCTTATAATCCTTAATATCCATTCTTAACACCCCCGATTAAGTAACTTAGCAACAACTAATTTTTCAATAAACTTAAGAGCAGACTCTCTGCCTGTACCTTCTTGAATCCTTATCCCTGATTCTTTTCTAGGCGGTGTAAATGTTTTCTTTACCTTGGTCGGCGATCCCTTAAGACCAATTTTGGTTGTATCAATTTCTGGCAGGTCGGCAGCCGTTATCACTTGTATCACGGCTTTATTTGCCGCCATTTTACTTTTTATATTTGGATATCTGGGTTCATTAATTGATTTAATGACTGTGCATACTACAGGAAGTTTAGCTTCAATTATCTCATAGCCTTCATCATGCTCTCTTTGGACAGTAATCGTATCTCCACTCACTTCGATCTTGGCAATAAAGGTTAGCTGCGCAATTCCAAGATGCTCTGCTATCTCCGGTCCAACTTGTCCTGTGTCACCGTCAATAGCCTGCTTGCCGCATAGAATCATATCAAATTTTCCCAATTTTTTAATTGCTGTTGCTAATATATAGCTTGTTGCCAAGGTATCTGATCCTCCAAACAATCGATCACTGATTAGCACTGCTTTATCTGCACCAACGGACAAGCATTCCTTTAAAGCAGCTTTAGCTTGATCAGGTCCCATGCTGATTACCGTTACACTGCCGCCATGGGCTTCTTTAAGCTGTACCGCTGCTTCAAGAGCATTTTTATCAAATGGGTTTACAATACTTGGCACACCAGCTCGAATCAGCGTATTGGTAACTGGATCTATTTTTATTTCCGCAGTGTCTGGTACTTGTTTAACACAAACTAATATATCCATTCCCTACATCCTCCCTTTGTTTAACGTATCCGATACGATTATTTGAGCATTTCTTTTGCAATTACGATTCTTTGAATTTGATTGGTACCTTCAAAAATTTGGAAAACTTTTGAATCTCTCATAAGCTTCTCAACAGGATATTCCTTACTAACACCATATCCGCCGAAGATCTGAACGGCATCTGTAGTTACCTTTACTACGGTATCGCCGCAGAACGTTTTTGTAATGGAACCTTCTTTCACAACAGGCTTATTATCATCCATTAAAATCATTGAATGATGAACTAACTGACGGGCAGCTTCCGTTTGAATTTCCATATCTGCCAAAATCATTTGAACTGCCTGGAATTCTCCAATTGGCCTTTTGAATTGAATTCTTTCTTTCGCATACTTTACGGCTTCATCAATGGCAGCCTGACAAATACCAACTGCTAAGGTACCAACAAAAGCTCTTGAAACGTTCAATGTATTCATGGCAGTTATGAAGCCTGTTCCCTCTTTCCCCAGCAGATGATCCGCAGGAACTCTTACATCTACGAAGGCTACATCTGTAGTATTTGATAACCTAAGCCCCATTTTATTTTCATGCTTACCAACGACAATACCCGGTCGGCTTCTTTCTACAATAAACGCTGAAATCCCCTTAACGCCTTTGCTCTTATCCGTAGAAGCAAAGACTACAAATACATCGGCAACTCCCCCATTGGTAACAAAGCATTTGGTGGCATTGATGATATATTCGTCCCCATCCTTAACAGCAGAACCCCTCATTGAGCTTGCATCCGATCCTGAGTTAGGTTCGGTTAAACAAAAAGATGCAAATGCTCCTGGAATGATAATGTCAGCAAATAACTTTTTCTGTGCTTCATTTCCTGCCATGATAACTGACCTGAGTGCCACGAACGTCGTAACAAGAGAAATTGCGTAACCAGCATCAACCTTGGCTAATTCTTCAAATACAGCAGCCGTTGTTTGATAATCGAGGCCCGCCCCACCATATTCCTCTGGTATCTCCAGGCAGTGCAGTCCCATTTCAAAAGCTGGTTTGAGAAGTTCCATCGGAAATTCACCCGACTCATCAAGCTCTTTGACATGCGGTTTTACTTCTTTCATGGCAAAGTTTCTTACCATCTCGACTAATTCTTTTTGCTCTGCAGTTAGTATGTTTCCCATCCTTAATTCCTCCACTCAAATTTGATTCTGACACCCCTGCTCAATGCTTACATTTGATATGTTAAGCCTACTATATTTCATAAAGTTCAACAATTTAGCATTATTAAAAGATAAAATGACTATGAAGAAAAACTACATGATCCTAATGCCAGTTAAACAACTCCGACAGTGCCCTTTTCCACAAGCAAATCAATTTCTTTTATGCTAAACCCGAGTTGTTCCAGAATTTCTCTTGTATCCTGCCCTAAAGTTGGCGGATGTGAAGCTGATTGAAGGGAAAGAGGAATCTCCGACAGCCTGTAGGGCAATTTAGTCTGCAGTATCTTTCCTACGACTGGATACTCAACATACTCCATTATTCCGGTATTAGATGCCACAATATCCTTAATGGCGTCTCCCATATTTTTGACAGGCGTGATACAAATATCTTTATCTTTCAGCCACTCCATCCATTCTGCCTGGGTTTTGCTGGCAACCAGCTCATCCATTCTCTCCCAAGCCTCCGGATCTTCGTGACGACGTAAAAACTGTTTTGGTATAAGATCTTCTATACCGGTGCTTTCGCAAAAGATCTTCCAAAATTTATCTTCTACCATGCCAAATGACAGCAGCCCTTTATCACGGGTTTCATAGATATTGTAGCAAAGCGCCGGATATTCAATGGTTTCAGCCGAAATCTGATTTCCCTGGAAATGATATCTGCTTGTTAACAGGCTAAGCCACCATACTAGTGAATCAAACATTGGTATATCAACAGACTGACCTGCCCCTGTCTTTTCACGATGATATAAAGCTATGGCAATCCCCTGAGCAGCCGATGAAGCCGTTGCAACATCTGCTAAGTGCAGTGGAGAGAGTTTACCACCGTTTAATGACAAATAACCGCTTAATGCTTGCAAGTTTACATCATGAATTGCTTTTAAACTCATGGGATCCTCTTGCCCAAAAGCAGATAAGGAACAGTAAATGATTCGTGGATTTATTTTCTTGATTTGAGCATAGTCGATACCTAAACGTTTTGTTACTCCAGGGCGATAATTCTCAACGATTATATCTGATTCTTCCGCTAATTTCTTAAAGATACTAAGCCCATCTTCACTTTTAAGGTTAAGAGTTACACTTTTTTTATTGCGGCATAAGGCTGCAAAATAGTAACTAACATTATTAATTTTGGGTTCATCCCCCCTGCAAAAATCGCCTTTTTTGATTTCTTCAACCTTTATTACTTCTGCCCCGAGATCTGCAAAAACCTGTGTTGCGTAGCCCCCTGGTAAATACCTTGTTAAGTCGAGAACCTTTAATCCGGCAAATGACTTTTCATTCATTCTGCATCCCTCCAAATTCTCTAATACGTTAACTTCTTATCCCCTACATATTGAATTTGATCCCAGTCAGCCGGGATCAAATTCAATATTCTATTTTTTCTGAAAATAATTAAGGCTCAAGTATGATCCGCAGCCCTTGTTTCTGATCAAGTAAATTCATACCTTTTTCCCAATCCTTTAGAGCCATTACATGGGTTCCAATTGGCCCCACATCTAAGCCACCGGCGATCATATTACAAGCCTGGAACCAATTTTTAAGATTATAAGCACGATTTCCAACAATAGAAATCTCTCGCATTGAGATTTGTGTCATCATAAGTTCACTTGGCTTTGCAGGTAAACCAGTTACACCGATTCTTCCACCCTTGGCGGCCATCTGAACAGCTTGTTCAACTACGGTTTGATGTCCAGCCGCATCTAAAATTACATCTGCGCCCTTGCCACCAGTAAGTTCTCTTATTTTAGCGACAGAATCCTCTTGACTAGCATTAACAATAAAGTTCGCACCTAAGGTCTTTGCTGTTTCTAATCTGTCTTTATCAGCGTCGGTACCAACTACTATTACATTGCCAACGCCCATGTTCTTAAGAACAACAAGCATAAGTAAGCCAATTGCGCCTGGACCAATGACAACAGCACTCTGACCGAATTCGGGTTTTACTCTCTCAACTGCATGAATTGCCACGCAGAGAGGTTCCATTAATGCTGCATCTTTAAAACTCACTGCATCTGGGAGTTTGATAATGTTTTGCGCTCTCACAGCTACATATTGTGCAAAGCCACCATCGTAATCCGTTCCGAGGAATGGACGATTATCACAGATATTGATAATTCCCTCAGCACAATAACTGCATTGTCCACAATAAAGTATCGGATTTACAGTAACACGATCTCCAACTGCCATATCTTTCGTTTGGCTGCCTACTTCTTTAATAACTCCAGAAAACTCATGACCAAAGATGGAAGGATACGAAAGCTTATAGGAATTCGCAATTGCTGCGTTCCAGTGAAATAAAGAGTGATCCGTTCCGCAAATACCACTGGCTTTAATTTGAACCAAAACTTGATCAGGAGTAATCTCAGGAATAGGCACAGAAGCGAATTTCATGCTATTGGGAGCAGCTTCCGTCTTTATAACAGCATCCATCATACCTTTCATACTAATTCTCTCCTTTTTATTTTAATGATTATTGGCAGGACCAACCACCATCCAGGATCATAGTTTGACCTGTAGTATATGACGATTGGGGAAGAACGAAATACAGAACGGCAGCCGCCATTTCATCCACTGTTCCCATTTTGTGCAGCGGAGTACGATCTAGAACACCTTTGAGTCTTTCGGGATCAGCCAATAATCCTGCAACCATATCCGTTTGAACATAGCCAGGCGCTACGGCATTCACATTAATATTATAGGGAGCCAGATCGATTGCAAGGGCTTTAGTCATCGACATCAAAGCACCTTTTGATGTGCAATATGGAACAATTCCCGGCATAGCACTAATGCCTCTTTGTGATGTCATATTTACGATTCTTCCGCCACCGTTTTTAGCCATAACCTTAGCCGCTGCCTGAGCAACAAAAAATCCAGAAGTCATATTAAGTGCAAAAAGTTTTTCCCAATCTTCTCTAGTGACGTCAAGGGTACTACATCGTGGAAGTGCCATCCCTGAATTATTGACAAGAATACTAATAGACCCAAATGCTTTACATGTCTGTTCCATTAGGTTATCAATTTCTGCCTGAACAGTTACGTCAGTGGGAACACCAAGGGCTTCTCCTCCGTTTGCTTTAATCACAGAGCAAACCTCTGCCAGCTTCTCTTCTCTGCGTCCGGCGACTACTACTTTTGCACCTGCAGAAGCAAAAGTTTCAGCAATTCCACGCCCAATTCCGGTTCCTCCACCAGTAACTATCGCTACCTGCCCTACCAAGGGCAAACCAGCAAACCAATTTCCCTTCATTGCGTTACCCATTTTTTCATTCCTTTCGTATCATTATTTATGTAACTCCTGCTCCAAAGAAATATTTCGATTGTCAGCAAAAAATTTTGTTTGATCCCACAAATTCTGCTGCAGCTTTATGAAAAAACGTGTCCCTCCTTCCTAGCTGACAAATTATTGATATCCTTGGTATATACGACGACAAAAATGAAATTGTATCGGACTTTAGAACACGAACAGGAGAAATCACCATACATAAAAACTTGGACAAATCATTACCCAACTGGTGCAGTTTAACTAACTGAAAAAGCAATGTTGTCTTTTCATTCTCAATATACTGTACTTAATTATTTGTAACAATTTAAGATTTATAAAGTATTTAACCATTATGAAGTAATAGTAAATTGTCAATTGCACTTTAGTTATACTAATAAATCATAAATTATAGCTTTAAATTGCATATATGCGCACAAATAAAAACAGCCTACTCCTGATTAAAAGTAAGCTGCTTATTATAAAATCTTTGAACCTATGTCAATTGAAAGCGATAGGCTAAAAAAGCCAAATATTGCTATTTTCTTAACTAATTTATTTCTTGGGACCCTGCTGCTTTAATCAGATTTACCTTAGGTACGATTTCTTTGATTCTAACTGTAAGCAACAAGATCAGCGAACCCAAAATGGATATACCAGCACCTAAGTACAGCGCAACGTGATATCCGTAGGAGTCAACGACGATCCCTGTAAGTAGTGGGGAAGCGATTCCTCCGACTGTAGCAAACGTTGCCCAGAGACCCGTGATCTTACCAGCATTTTTCCTGGAAAAGACAATTGGCATGGAATAATATCCTCCCATGGTGAGGCATAAAAGACCATTGGAAGCTGATATTAGCATTACCGCATTAAATGCACTAGCTGCCTGCGACCCCAATATTAACAAGATTCCCGCGGCAATCATACCAATAATAGGAAAGATTTTACGACCAACGTTATGTCCGAATTTAACGGCTGCCTTGTCAGCTAAATAACCGCCAATTGGATACGTTATGATTGCGACCATATAGGGCATCATTGTATATAGGGCGCTTTGACTTAATTGAAGTCCA
This sequence comes from uncultured Pelosinus sp., assembly GCA_946415545.1. Taxonomy (GTDB): domain Bacteria; phylum Bacillota; class Negativicutes; order DSM-13327; family DSM-13327; genus Pelosinus. Next base: position 11,186 of record CAMKSY010000044.1, read on the forward strand.
CGTCCTCTAACAAAATAGGTTGGCAGCCAGGTCATAAATAAGTAAAAGAGATAGTTCGTGCAGAAAAACGATATTGCTCCCGTCCACACAGAGGGAGTTGAAAAGATATCCTTGGAAGTCACATCTACAGCATGATTTGTAATATTCTTAGAATCATTTTGCTCTGCTTTAATGTATTCCAACTCAGCCTGACCTATCATCGGGTGATTTTCCGGTTTATCCTTGCCAAATTTCAACCAAATCAATACCCAAAAAGGGGCAATAAATGCAAATGTCCAAAATACCATATGCCACCCCCAATTTTGGATAAGCCACAATGCAATTGGCATGGTGAGAGCAATCCCCAGAGGAACCCCTACCAGACAAATTCCCTGTGCTAATCCTGCTTCCTGTTTAGGCACCCATTTGGCAATGATGGATGATATCGCTGGCAAGGCAACCCCTTCACCCATTCCCATCATCATGCGTATCACTACCATCGAACCAAGCGATGTACCAAAAGGAGTCAGGAATACAAATAATGACCACCATAACGAACCAAAGATCACTACTCTGCCACCGCCATATTTGTCTGCTAACCAACCACCAAGAATCATAGTGCAAGCATAACCTATAAAAAAGGAGGTTGAAACCAAGCCGAACTCAGTTCCAGCCCAGTTAAATTCTTTCATCATCGATGGACCGGCAATTGACATGTTGGATCTATCCATATACAGTACGGTATAGCATAATAAAAACTGAGCGATAATAAACCAACGAACATTACCAATCTTTGAATTCATTTTTTCCGCTCCTCTACCGTTTATTGAGGTCCCATTTCAGATTCCATAAACCTGCTTCATCATCTTTGCATCAATTGAGCAGCCTGAAATTGCTGCCCCTCCTAATGTCAACATTGAACCAATTGATGAGCCCTTTCGCTATGCTTAAATACGTGCGATACAAATTTCTTCTTATTAAGGTAGATCCTCTGCCGCTGATGTCCGGCTTAACTTGTCAAATTCTAATCCTTTATCTTCATACACCTTAATAACACCGTTTTCAATAAACCGTTTCACATCATCTGCAGAATAACCATACTTCAACATATATTCACTCGTGTCGTAGCCGATGGGTTTAGAAGTCCACAACTTAGGGTCTCCGACACTCCTCAGCCGAATGGGGCTTGTAGGAATAACACGATCGCCATAAGACTTGTATTTCACTCGTCTTAAAATGTCATTTGCATAAGCTTCTTCATCCACAAGAACATCGTCAATCGTAAACGCTTTCTGGTAAGGAATCTCATTTTCTTTAAATATTACAGCCCACTCTTCAAAGTCTTTCTTAGCAAATGCCTCTTCAAAAAGCTCAACCACATAACCATTTGTCTTATTTGCTGTGAGCTTTTCCAAGGTGTTGTATTCTTCATTGCCAATGAGGACTTTGATATCGAATGCTGTAACCATTTGATCAAAGAATTTATTATAGTTTCCCTGGCAAATGAGAAACCAAATCCCGTCTTTGGATTTATAACAATTATTGGATGGGGTTGGCACTTGCTTTCTTGACTTTGGATATTGTGCCTTAGACTGACGAGAAACAATCGCATGTTGCATGCCCCAGCAAGCAACATGATAAAGATTTACGACCACCTTATCACCTAAACCTGTTTTCTCTTTTCTAAACAAAGCGGCCAACACGCCTGCTGTTAAAAAACCACTTGCATTCCAATCACCAAAAGCTGCGGGGACATTTACAGGATTTTCACCCAACTGGGGAAATGCCGTTAATATGCCACCACGCGCAGAATAAGCAGTAGCGTCGTACCCCCTTGAATCCTTTTCCGGACCTCTTTCACCATATCCTCGCATTTGAGCATAAACGATATGTGGAAACCTTCTGCTAATCGTCTTATAATCCAGACCCAATTTAATCAAAGCCTTATCTCTAAAGCTTGTAACAAGGACATCTGCGGTTTCCAGCATCTTATAAACAAATTCTATACCTTCTTTGCTTTTAAGGTTAATGCTCAGCCAGTTCTTATCAAGACCGGCCATATCGAATGCAGGGTCTTCAATATCATCTCGCAACATACCATAGCCAGGCCCCTGGGTACGCTGTTCATCACCAGTAAATGGCTCAATTTTAATGATTTCTGCTCCCATCTCGCCAAGAATTCTTGGACAGGCTGGCGCTGCTATGTAAGAAGTTAATTCGATTACTTTGACTCCTTCTAACCCCTTCAATGTAAACACTCCCTCACTTGCCAGTTGGCACGTTTTTTTATTTCTTAATAATTCACATTTTTCGTGGGAGCATTCCCAACTGCTTTACTTTCAACAGTTTTGACTGTACATAACGTCAGCAATATAATTGCGCCCACTACAGCTACAGCTGCGCCAAAATACATAGCATAATCATAACTTTTTGTATAGTCAATAATCATACCGGTCAAAAGCGGCGCAGATAATCCTGCACATGTGCCGCAGAAACCATACAAACCAATAATCTTACCGGCATTCTTCGGTGAAAAGATCATTGGCATAGAGAAAAAGGGAGCCTGGGTTATGGATAAACAAAATATTGACGCGGTTATAAGCGCGATAGCACCTTCCGGACTGCCTACGCGTGTCCCAAGTATCAAGAAGAATCCAGCACCAATTAAGCCAATAATCGGATACATTTTCCGTCCTGCATTATGTCCAAATCTTTTTGCCGCACGGTCAGCTATAATTCCACCAAGAGGATAAGCAATCATTGCAAACATATAGGGGATCATTGTCATATAACCGCTCTTGACAAGAGTAAAGCCTCGGCCATTTACAAAGTATGTCGGCAGCCACGCAAAAAATAAGAAAAAGAGATAGTTGCTTGTAAAATAGGCCAATGCAGAGGTCCATACAGATGGGGTTGAAAAAACATCTTTTGGAGTCACACTTGCAGCCTCACCCGAAAGTTGTGCCGGACCTTGATCTGCTTTGATGTATGCTATTTCTTCCTTAGTTATTGTCGGGTGCAGTTCAGGCTTATTCTTTCCCAGCTGTGACCATAACAAAATCCAAATGGGACCAATAAAAGCAAAGGTATAAAAGACCATTTGCCAATTCCAATTGTGCATAACATAGATTGCCAAGGGCATTGTAAGAGTGATCCCTAAGGGAGTCCCAATCATAACAATACCTTGGGCTGTTGCGGACTCCTTTTTGGGTACCCATTGAGCTAGCAATGAACCATTACAAGGCAATATAACACCCTGACCTACCCCCATGATTGCACGTAAAACGATCATTAGACCAATGGTTGACCCGAAGGGTGTAAGAAATTGAAAGATCGAGTACAAGAAAATTCCCACTACCATAATTCTGCCGCTGCCGAACCGATCTGCTAGATAACCCGCCGGTAACATGGTAAGTGCATAGCCGATAAAAAATGCTGTCGAAACCAACCCGAACTGTGTAGCGGACCAGCCATATTCCTGCATCATTACTGGCCCTGCGATTGACATACTGGATCTAGAAAGATACATAGCAGTATAACTCAGCAGCATCAACGTGACGATTATCCACCGTTTTTTGCTAATCTTGGAATTCATGATTTCCCCTCCTTATTGTTCTAGCAGTGAGCATTTGTAGAGCACTCTTTCTTCCCTTGCAAATACGTATCGATAGCCGCCGCAGCTTTCTTACCAGCTCCCATGGCAAGAATAACGGTCGCGGCCCCTGTAACAATGTCGCCACCAGCGAAAACACCCGGCTTGCTAGTTGCGCCATTGTCAATAGCAATAATATTGCCTTTTTTATTTGTTTCCAGTCCTTTGGTCGTTGACTGCACCAATGGATTAGGTCCTTGACCAATTGCAATAATGACCGTATCTACATCAAGCACAAATTCTGAGTTTGGAACTTCTACGGGGCGACGACGCCCAGAAGCATCTGGCTCACCAAGTTCCATACGAACGCATTGCAGACCAACTACCCACCCCTCCTCATTGCCAAGTACAGAGGTTGGGGCAGTCAGCAATTGAAACTCAATACCTTCTTCTTTCGCATGATGTACTTCTTCCAGCCTTGCCGGCAATTCCTTTTCCGAACGTCGATAGACAATTGATACATGCTCGGCTCCAAGGCGCAGAGCGGTTCGGGCACCATCCATAGCAACATTACCTCCGCCAACTACAGCGACTCTTTTGCCAACATGAATAGGCGTCGCACTTTGTGGAAAACGATAGGCTTTCATCAAGTTACAGCGAGTTAGAAACTCATTGGCAGAATACACTCCGTTCAAATTTTCCCCAGGTATCTCCATGAAATATGGCAGCCCTGCGCCAGTTCCAATAAAAACAGCATCATAACCTTCTTCTTCCATCAGCTCATCCACAGTAAAAGTACTGCCAATTACAGCGTTTACAATAATCTCTACACCTAATTTACGTAAATTATTAATCTCAGCCTGCACCACTGCATCCTTTGGCAAACGAAATTCAGGAATACCATACATCAATACTCCCCCCGGCAAATGCAGGGCTTCAAAAATAGTAACTTTATAGCCTTTTTTCGCCAAATCCCCTGCTGCCGCCAGGCCAGCAGGACCGGAGCCGATAACAGCTACTTTCTTAACAGCTGCAGTATGCTCAATCGCCGTGATGGTTTCACCTTTATTTCGGGCAGTATCGGCAGCATACCGCTCTAAGCGTCCAATCCCAACTGCTTCCCCTTTTTTAGCCAGCACGCAGTACTTTTCGCATTGTTCTTCCTGAGGACATACCCTGCCGCAGACGGCCGGCAAGCTATTCACCTCTTTTATTTTCGCAATAGCACCGTCCAGATCCCCTGCTTTTACTTCTTTAATAAAAGCAGGAATATCAACTTCCACAGGACAGCCCTTGCGGCAAGGAGCAGCCTTACATTGCAGACATCGTTCTGCTTCGGCTTTGGCAAGCTCCGGAGTATAGCCAAGAGCAACCTCTTCAAAATTCTTAACTCGTACTGCTGCTTCTTGTTCAGGCATTGGGTACTTTGTTAATAAGAGTGACATTTGCATTCTCCTTCCCGCTTGCCAGCGTGGTAGCTGCTATATTCTTTTTCATGCAGTTTATACATACGCTGACGAGACATAAGCACATCAAAATCCACTTTGTGCCCATCAAATTCAGGACCATCCACACAGGCAAATTTGTTCTCATTCCCAACCAAAACCCGGCATCCGCCACACATGCCCGTACCATCAACCATAATCGGATTCAGGCTGACAACTGTTGGAACCCCATAAGGACGTGTCGTTTCAGCAACAAATTTCATCATAATAACAGGCCCGACTGCAACAACAAGACGAATCGTTTTATCCGAATTTAAGAGTTCTTTAAGAGGCTCTGTAACCAGAGCTTTTCGTCCTTTTGAACCATCATCAGTTGTGATGATCAGCTCATTACTGACTGCTTCCATTTCTTCCTCATAAATCAGAATATCTTTTGATCGAGCACCAATAATCGAAATGACTTCATTGCCAGCTTCCTTCATGCCGCGGGCAATGGGGTATACAGGTGCGATACCAATGCCGCCGCCTACACAGACCACAGTACCCATTTTTTCAATATGCGTCGCTTTACCAAGTGGACCAACCAAATCCAATAAGAAATCTCCTTTACTTAAAATTCCCAATTCATTTGTAGAAGCACCAACTTCTTGGAAAAGGATTGTAACCGTACCTGCCTCCCGATTAAAATCGGCAATGGTTAAGGGAATGCGCTCCCCATTTTCATTCAGTCGCAGAATAACGAATTGGCCAGGCTGGGCTTTTCTCGCAATGAGCGGTGCTTCGATTTCAAGAAGCTTAACATTTGGTGCTAATTGCTGTTTCATAAGAATTTTATACATAAGCCATCTCCTCCAAGTAAGAATAAACGATCGGCATTTACCGAATGGTTCTTGCATAATCGAAATCATGTTTTATCTAACGCTTTTTATATGACCACCTTCGATCATTCTTTTTTTTATGGTAAGATTCTTTTGCAGGAAATTAGATTCACCTTGTTGAAGTTGCAAATTGTAACTATAACGAATATTGCCAATCTTTTCTACTTTACAAACAGAAGAACAACGTCGAGCTACCACCCGAGTGAAACTGATTTGGAAGGAGAATCCGACATGGAAATATCCCAACTAAAGTACATGCTAACGCTGGCGAAACATCTAAACTTCTCTCGCGCCGCAGATGAGGTTTGTGTAACCCCGTCTTCTTTATCCCAGCAAATAAAAAAACTGGAAGATGAATTGGGGGTGGTCTTGTTCGGAAGGACTACACGCTCAGTTCACTTAACTCCCGCTGGGGTCGAATTTATTGAAAACGCCCAAAAAATATTGTCGCAAATTTCTGAAATTAATGTCGTAATGCAAAAATATATAGTTGGTGAAAGCG
>CAMKSY010000045.1 GCA_946415545.1 uncultured Pelosinus sp.
CATCAGCCGCTTTATTGATTTTTAAACCAGATGAGAGCTTTTCCAAGGCAGCAGCCGTTTTTTTCTGATTACGGCTTAAGTGAAGTCGGCTCTTCATAGCCAATGCATTATGCGCAATGATCAACGATTATCATCTCCTTGTTAGAGCGACGAAACACAATGCTCCAAGTGAATTTAAGAAATCCGTGAGATCAGACAGTTAAAGAATTCTGCTGTATGATGTTTTTTATCAAAATAAATGACCACTGCCGATCCATTCTTTAATTTTATTGTTATTGCACCCGAAACTGTTATGAATGCAAAGAAAGCTAATGCCATTAGTCCATACCCAAAATGATTGGTAAGAACCATCATGATGGCTATCAAATACCGTAAAATATCCAGAAAATACGTGATGGTACCATATCCGTATGACACACTGGCAATCTCTGATATTTTAAAAGTAGCGATCCTCGGCTTAGTTTTTAAAAGTATTTTACCGTGGAAATGTGTTGTAACCGTAACATCATTCTCCGCTATCGCAACGGTTGTGTTTATTTCTTGGCGTCCAAAGCTGGGTGTTCGGGCATAAGCAATGATTTCGTAATGCAAATGCTCCTTTGAAGCAACTTCTTGGCTCACTGCTTTTATCTCTTTAACCTCTTTTATTTGATTCTGCTTTGTACCACAGGCAGCACAAAATACTGCATCAGTTACGATTTGAGAACCACAAGCATGACAAAACATCTATACTATCCCCTTTACTTACACATTTTGTTTTAAACAACAATCGATTTTAAACCCTTTATATTAAGGATTTTTATCCCGTACGAGTTCGCTAATGTCCAAGGAAAGTGCCTCAGCAATGGCTAACACAACAGATAAAGAAACACTTTTTGTATAATTTCCTCGCTCAATGCGCGATAAATAGGATGTACTAATCTGGATCCGATGGGCCAGTTGCTCTTGGGTGTATCCCCTCATCTTTCGATAATAGGCAACCTTTAAACCGATCTGTTTATATTTTTGTACAAACATGCTCTACACTCCAAAGCGCTTCATTCTTCTAATTCATAATGTAAAGGATTGTCAAAGTATTGTATAGTTACCTATAAGTGGCAAAATTCACACTGGGTGTCCCATTTCTATGCCTCCTATTGGTGAAAATAGGCATGCTAGTATTAAATAGTAGCTTTTTGTTTTATTTTAGTAGATTTTAGTATCTTTACATGAACTTACAGGACAATCCCCTCTAAAAATGTAAAAGCACTGAATCAGGAGAATATCCCTTTCAGTGCTTTTTCGTATCCTTATACTTCTACAAGTAACTTCACATTTTCCATAATCATTAAAACAGTGATTCATTACTATCATTTTCTATTAGTTACGCTGCACCTTGTTGTTTCTTCTGGCATTTAATGCATAGCGGTCTGCCGAAACGTTTAACAGATACCTGTTTAATCCCAAGGGTAATCCCTACATTACAGTCCGTGCAGAGTAATTCCGGCAGTGTTTTTTCTTTTTTGTCCACTGCATTAGGGGACATGCTCTCATCGGTTTTACTGTCTGCTTCCGAATCATCATTTGTACTCATAGCAAGAGTAAGCAAATACGCATATTTAATGGCTGCTGTCTGGGCTTTCATGACAGCTTTGTCACCACCGTCCTGGCCACTGCCAATACCAGATAGTTGGAGCTCTTCACCGCTGGCAGTATCAATGAGAGTAATTGTTACCTTCACAGTTACTAAATGCTCTACATTGCCTTTATTGTTGATCACATCACTACTGGCAATGACTTCAGGAAATACAACCGATGCGATATTCTGCTTGACCAGTGCCGCATTAACCTTTTCTAACACATCGGCTGATGTAGCATATTTATAATGATGAAAATCATTCGTGCCATTCTTTTTTACATTGCCACAAGCTGCCATCACGTTAACTAGTTTACCTGCTATATTCTTCATATCTGATTCCTCCTAAATATAAGTTTTATCCATCTATCAGTAATCTCATCTTTGAGTAGCTCTATGTCTTTTACAGAATAATTCCCTTCTCCTTCAGACTGCTATAACGCCCTTGTCCTACGATAACATGATCCAGTACGGGAATATCGAGAATCTGACCGACTTCTACTAATTTCTTGGTTAGGGAAATATCTTCGGAACTAGGTATTGGATCTCCACTGGGATGATTATGTACCAAAATGGTTGAAGCGCAAGATCGGCGAATCAGTATGTTAAAGGTTTCTCTTGGATGAACAAGGCTTGCATTTAAGCTGCCAACAGATACGGTATGCTGGATTATGACATGATTTTTAATACTTAATCCTACTACGACGAATCGTTCTACCATAAGATACTCTAATTCTCCACGTACTAACTCATAGATGTCCTTTGGGGTGCGAACGATGGTGCGATTACCATTTGGATTGCTCTGGGCATAACGGACAAAACGCAAGATTGCTGTTAACTGTTTCGCTTTAGCAATTCCAATTCCCTTAACCAGCATCATTTCTTCTTCGGTTGCATTCATTAATTCTTGTATCGTTGGGAACGTCTGCAGTAATTCAGGTATCATATACCCATTGGCTCTTTCTCGCAAACAATTTTCCAACAAGTCTTTTAGTGAATCGGTATCCTCCATGATTGAATACTCCTTTCTACAGTTGTAACATCCCTTGTCCGCTGTGTCCTGTAGAAATAAGAAAACACTGATACCCTTAGATTGTATCAGTGTTTTCTTATTCTGTTACTAATAGCGGACACAGCGGACAAGGAACAGCAGCCTTTAACTAACTACCTGAAGTGGCTTTTCCGTTGCAACTTTTAATCGATTACCATAAGGACAATGTCCGACTACATTACAATAGTCTAGGCATTTTCGATTGTTCCATCGCTCTTTTGCTCTGCAGACAGACGGCAGAGTTCTAGTTTCTAATGCGACTTGTAATGCTTTAGCTTTATAGCGCATATAGCGTTGAATCCATTGATCACGAATAGGGTGTATAGGTAGTAAATAAATCGCCTGATCAATCCCTCTCTCACTGGCAATCCGTAGGTTATTATCTCTGCACATGGCTTGTATGACCATTTTGGTTACAGATAGTCCCTGTTGCTCTAATAAGATCCGATAGTAATTTAATTGTATGGCCCAATCCAGCGTACCCTTAACGCCATCCTCGCACCATTCTTTTTTATATTTTTCTTTTCCCTTCTTTACGCCAGATTTATAGAATTCTCCTGTTGGTACATTCACTTTGTATTTACCAAGGGCTTTCATAATTTTATAGCTGCTCGTAACTTTAATATCACCCAATACGCCTGTATCTCTATCTAAAATTTCACCATATAAGTCAAATTTACCAGAGGTAATTTTATCTTAAACATTTTTCGATAGAAATTCTACTTCCTGTTGGGCAGATAAAATATTTAGCTGGCATGCTTCGTTTCCTCCTTCATTTTTATAAATCTGATCCTCTTGTGTCCTAAATTCGACTTTAATATCTCCCAGAAGATGATTGGTCCTAGCTTCCACGATGTCCTTTACCTGCATTCGATGTATCATTGCTAATAGTCCATCTGCTAACACCTTGGTTTGCATATAGTTAAATGTGAGGTTGATTGTTGTGTCAGTTTCTGTTTTGAATTTAACAGCAAGAACTCCTTCATATTGGCTTAGTTCTGCGGTTATATCCATGTATGAAAAGCAGTCCATTATTAACATTTTATCCACACTCCTGTTATTATCTTGCAAGTTCTAAGGGTACAATATTGGTAATATTTTTTTCCGTTGGATGCGCTGTTGGCATAAGCAATTGATTCTTCGCTGGCGGTACTGCAAGAATTTCACCGCCTAAACGTTCTAAGTCCGTTGCTCTCGTATACTCTTTAACATCTTGTGACGCTCTGGTTACTGCATTGATTAAGCCATATTTACTATTATCTGCACCCATGATGAAGTGCCTTAGTATACTGCCTCGTTCATTTTGATTGAGAATGTATTTGTCAGCTAATACTTCCACCGTTTTAACTGGATCAGGGCCAGTGGATTCATACATGGCAGCTCTTAGCTTTTCTACAGATAGATTGAATTTCACTTGGTCAATGGCAGTCCTAACGGTGTCTTGCACCTTCATGAAGAAAGCCTTATCATCTTGAGCTAGAGTTTCATCAGAAAATATCTCATAGGCACTATCCTCATTTTCAATTTGCTTTCCTACATGATATCGCCTTTGAGCATAGTCTTTGACAATCAGACCATTTTTGCAAACTAGACGATATAACAGCGGCTCTACTTTTAAGCTGCCCAGACCTACCTCGGAATTGGAGATAACGATCCCGGCTTGTACAATATCACCAAGGGTAACTTCTGCTTTCAGCCTTTTATTAATAAGCTTGATGTACATATGGGTATCCGTAACTTGACTGGATACAATTTCAGCACCCTTCATCTCTTTTATAATCGGTAATACAGAATCCGCTAACTCCAGGTTATCCAATCTGCGGTATCGATCACTTAAAAAGGCTCTGGCATTGCCATCTAAAGTACGTATCATTCTGCGTTCTGGGGATTGATTGAACCAGCTGTTGATGTTTTTATCTAGCAATCTGGGGTATTCGGTACGCATTTTGTTATAATAACGTTGGGGAATTTGCAGGCGATCTGCAAATTGCTTATGTACTAATTCGTTTACAAGGAATGTTTCTGAGTTGTCATCCATACCTAACGTTACTCTCGTTTTGCCTGCAACTGTTTCCACTTCCAGATTACGGGTATCCGCAATGTAGTCTTTTCTTGCCATTCTCTGGCGTTCAAGCTCCTGAGCTAATTGAATAATAGTTCTGCCTTGTTTCATGTTGATTCCTCATTTCTTCTCTTATTTGGTATATATAAGAAGAGAACCCAGCAGTACGTTAATACCACTAGGTTCTCTGGTCTTTATATCTTTAGGATTAGTACTAGCTTTCTGCTAGTATTTTATGATCCTTTTTATGTTCCTTTGCAAGGGTTTACAGTGCATCTGCAAAGCTTATGGGGTACTTTCACTACTATAATATATGGTTATAATTAAGAAGCATTACATCTGATTATGTATGCTCTTCTATGATTGTATTAGATTAGCAGCCGTTTATTGCTATTTAATGAGGTGATTGAAACAATTCTTTTTTTATTCGTTACAATGCCATTCTTACTTCAACATAAACGTAAATAATCTTAAAAGTGAGGTTTTAATTATGTTTAATGAATATAAGGATATTGTAACGGTAGAGGATTTATGTGAAATGTTATCCATTAGGAAGAATGCTGCTTATGCTCTGCTGAATACTAGTGCTATAAAAGCACTTCGCTACGGTAGAGTATGGAAGATTCCTAAGCAGGCTGTAATTGACTTTATTCTAGAAAGTAGCGCATAAAAACAGTATTAGGAGATCATTAATAATCTCCTAATACTTTATCATTTTCAAATAATTGTTCAATATTGAGGTTAGAGCAATCTTGGCTATCCAGTAAATGCTTACATCATCAGAATACATAGCCTTCGATGATCGATCTTAATAAATAACAGTCTCATCTTTGGATATATCAAAAATAAAGTCTAGTTAATTCAACGTTTAAAGGTTCTTTTCTCATCATTCATGTGATTCTTGCTGTGCTAAAAATTTCACCAGCAGTTGCATCGCATCTATATCATTCAACTCTTTGCACAGAAATTCATATATCTTTTCCAATAGTTTCTTTTCCGTAACGGTATATTTCTGGTTAGCATTTAAGAAAGGTAACGTACTTTCTTTAGATTGGCGCAATATATCTAACGTCTTTAAAGCATGTGTAATGGATACTGAATTGTTCACCGGAGTTATGTCACTCAGTTCCCGCCCCTTCCCTTCTATAAGTGCTCTATCTTGTGGAATTTTAGCTCTTGCAGTAGAGGCAGCTCTTATTTTACGTGATAATTCATCTCCTAGTTTCTCTAGCAAATCCATTAATTCCGTAAACTCTGGCGTCCGTTCAAAACTATCCCGTCTAGCATTGGGAATTATATTTTCATGAAAAATAAATACTTCCCCTTGAAACCAACCATTAAAGCGTTCCTCTTTAAAAATCCCATTCAACGATAACTTATCACCGACTAAGATATTCCCCTTTCGAAAGCGTATCCCCTTAATGCTATCATTGAGCATACTGCCCAACAGCTTACTTTTACCTAGCCACATTATTCCCAATAATTCTCTTCGAGAAGAAGTCAATGGATATATCTCTACACTTTCCAGTGAATCCATTAATTTTTTCTGCTTGTCTGCTAAGAAGCTATCTCGGTAAGGTTTATATATCAATTGCTCATCATCTATTGTCTGCAATAAGATTTGGTATTCCTCAATTTGTTGCCCATATACAGCCAATTCACTTTTAATCAGATCTCCCCATGAGAACATATCTGCATCGTACGGCAGTGGACAAGATTGAGCAATATAGTACCGCACCTTTTCTTCCTCGAGTGCTTCATCTTTGTCAGTGACATTCTCCAAGATCACGCGAAAATAGTGTGTTGCCATATCTTCTGGGAATGTATCATGCCAAACACTCTCCATCAAGACATCTTCCAAATCCAAATTCATATGTTCCCCAGGTGTTAGTAACTCCTGTAGTCTATCTGAATGAAAAGTAATTCGACTACCGCACTCTTCTCCGGGATAAGAAGTTTCAAAGATCAAACGCTGAGCATAACTAAGTCCAACCAATCGACCTATACCACGAAAGCCGCGCGCTGACTTGTATGACTTCTTAGAATTGCCTATATCCAATAGCGTTGATTTCGCCTGTTCTGCAGAAATCCCCATACCATTGTCCTCAATAATTATACAACATTTATCGGCATCTACACGGATAACAACACAAGCTTCCCGTAGCTTTAATATCCCCTGCTCTATTGCCAAATCAATGGAATCTACTGCATTTTGCACATACTCCCGATATAACACCAAGGGGTCTAAATACATGCCTGTTGTCAGCGACTCTAACGTAAATTTTCCTATCGTAAGACCCACTGCTTTTCACTCCTTTTAACTACAATAAGCGCGATAAAACGCTTGTATATATTACATTTAATTGTTGTTCCGCTTGTCTTCTCATCAGTCTGCCAGACGCGTCATCAGAGAATGGACACAAACATTTTTCTCGATAAGATTCAAAGTATTTTAATAAAAGCAACCTAAATTGCCAATAGTCTTCGCCTACGGATAACTGGTAGAGTTCCTGCCACACATCTTCTTTAATTGCTCCCACATCGTAATATGATTTTGCTAAACGCAACAGAGTAGTATCAGCGTAAGAGCACCGCATTTGAGAGAATATGCGTTCCAATACAACAATAACTTCTTCACTTCTGGCCGGGTCCGCCCACCATTTCGTCAGCAAAGCCGTTACACCATTTAACCCCACAAGCTTAAAATATCCTAGAAATCGGTGAGTTACAGATCCAAGATGCTTATAAATTAGATCAGTTAAATACTCCAACCACACTGCTTCATCTTTGATCAAGTACCTACGCAACTTCAGCATAAGATCCTCATCAGATAATTCATTGAGCAAATCAAAAATCTGAATACCACTACAATAAAATAAACTCATTTTGACCTGGCTAACTCTTTCTTTGGTCAAATCTGTTTTTTTGCCCCTCAAAATTGTATGCCAGAAGGCGTACTCTCCTTGCATTTGAACAAATAGCCGCTCAAATGCAAGTTTCAGAACAAATCCATCACTCTGATTAGAAATACTCGACATTTTTATTATTCTACTATAGCTATCAGCAATTCGTTCATGACCAAAAGCCTTAACATAAGCAAATAGCCTTTCTATTGAAGGTTTAGTATGAGTAAAGGATCTCTCTAGGTATTCGCGCAGTAAGTGACCATCCGTAGAGAGAAACTGAATTAGCCACTGCCGGTTTGCATCATCGACGTTCACCAAAACACCAGCTAATTGTGTATCCGGAAAGTAATATAAATATAGTTTTTTCAGTTCTTCATTATGGATCTTAGCGAAGGAATCCGCAGTAAACTTATTTTCGGCAATAAGAGCTAATAACTCAGCTCCATCAACGAGTGCAGCATATCGCACCTTCCATTCTTCTAACATGCGGTGCTTGAACTCCCAGTCCACACGCCTTATATTCCTTTCGGCTTCTGTCTCACCTCGCTTTGTTTCCACCCAATGACCGCGAGACACTAAGAGATATTCAGGCATAGCTAAATAGCGCAAAAAATCGTCTGCATCTTCACCGAAAGCTGCAGCAAAAAACGAGCGCCCACTAACACCTTTCCCCTGCGTTGGAGTTAACATAATTTGCACCGCACGAAGATATTTCTTATTCCAATGATGTCCAACAAATCCGCGCTCCGTTGCTTGTAATGGTATGTAACGCATAGGAAAAGAATAAATACGAATTTTGTCTTCTTCTGCAGTCGCTATCGTATTATGAGACTCCTGCAGTTCAATGTTTAAAATTAAGCGATTATATAAATCCTGTGGTGTATCAGCGCCGTATTCCTTGCCTTTCCACGATGAATTCTCTTCAGAATTATATAATATATAATTTGAGAAATCCCGCAAACCTGCGCGAATACATCGTTCAATAGCCGCAGTATATATTTCTTTGTCCTCAATATGATCGAAAGCAATCCGAACTGGACGTAATTCCAATTCACCTAGCATATTAGCCTTGTCTTGAGTTAATAACTTTGCATCCAATCCCTGGTTAAAATCAACCGCCCGTTGAACAGTTTTTCTTGAACGGGGATTAACATATTTTGCACCCTTAGCAAAGCCAAGTTCTTTGATTTCATCTACGATTTGTCGAAGAGCTGGAGATTTAAGGACATTATTATCCATAAGCAATAGGTCCCGCTTTTCCCCAGACTGATCCTTCACTTGTTGAATTTGTTGTTTGATCGAAATATAATGTTTATAGATAGGTTCTAAGGTTTTAACCGCGCAGAAACTGCAGTTCATACCGCAACCACGTGTCGTATAAGCGAAATATGCATCCTTTGCCGGATATTCATAAATTCCTTTAATTTGGTTCAAAATCGCATAATCTGGAGCCATCGTGTCAATACATTCATCGCCATCAAGCTTAAGTTTACCTGGTTCATTGAGTAGCCCTGTCACGATATTTATTTTAGAGAACTCACTTAAAAACACTTCTGGCATCAACGTGGCCGCAATACCACCTACAAAAATGCGCGACTGGTCCTGCTTTACTAAATTAATAGCATGACCAATGGTCTTCTTCGTTTCCACCCATTCAAAAGTAAACAATGTTGTAATATAAATCCGATCCCACTCAATATCCATTTCCTCCGGTTGGACAATTCCTTTCGCAAAAAAGACTTGATCCCCTTTATTTTTGTGGAAATTTGCAATTTTCATCAACCCTAAAGGTGGATACTTATTTTTATATGCCGGTTCTAGCAGCAGTATATTAAACATTACATCAAAACCCCACTTTGAGTATTACTTGGTTCAACTATACCACATTTGGCTTTCGTTGTCGATCCGTACTTAAAAATATCATTTACACGTATAATAACCACATATTCGAACCATGAATATTGTAATATCGCTGTGAATAATAAAGGATAGGCTATGAACAGTCAGTATCCAACGTGAACTCATTCCCTATTCACGCAACATTGACCCACAGCGAATTCTTTATCAGTCAAAAGAATTTTGATTACAAATTTAAATGAGTAAGCCTTATGCTTACTCATTTATCTATAAATTATTTGGCAAATGATTCTGCAAGTATCTAATATTTTAAACTACTCAACATCATCATTGTCAATTTCTAGACTGTTCCTGATTTTTTTTGTTGTTTCTTCAATCTTTCTAATTTCAAAAATACATTTTTTCTGTTGTTTTTTTTCCATCTTCGTCAAATGCTTTTTTATACTAGTATCAGAGATTCGGACTCTAAACTTATAAAGTATTTGGTACAAGTTATTAGTAGCCCCATTTTTTTCAGCTTCAATATAGCACTCATCAAAATCTTTTTCACAATTGACTAGAGATAATATTAATTTGCTCCCTTTTTGTCCAGGAACTTTTGCGATTGCTTGTAACTTTTCTCGCACATCTATCGCTGCTGGTATTTCACCGTGTTTAACCATTTCAGCAAATCGTTCATCTAATTTGGGAATTTCATTCCGATGTTTTTTTATAACTCTTGACTTCAGGTATTCATCATAATAACTCCAGTGAAGCGAATCAACATCATCATTGTTTTTCATAAAGTCATATACTGTTATTAGTTTTCGAATTTCTCCTTCAGACATTCCCATTTCCCTTGCCATAGAGCTAACTTCAACATGATAATGTTTGTGGCGTCGCCACAAATAACCAGCTTGCTCGAATGGATTCCAATCTTTTCGCCCAATGATATGATATTGACCAAGAAGCGTAAAGATTAAGTCATTATTAATTGTGCTTGGAAGTAGAACTACTGAGATTTTCCCCCATTTAATAACATCTTCTTTTGCCAAAAGTCTATAGGCAGCTAATCTACTATTTCCCTCTAAAACCACGAAATCTCCATCTCTAATTATTATGGGATCAATGAGACCACCATTTGCCTTAATAGAATGCTTGAGAGTTTTAACATGGTCCATACGTTGTAATTTTTCTTCAATATCCTCTTGACTTGGTTCTGTTTCGTCAATATAAACAAGCGAATAAATTCTTGGATTCTCTGGATAATATTTAAGTTGTGCTTGTTCAATATTTAGCCTCTTAATTTGTATTTCCTGATTGCCAATTTTCATAGTATCATCCACAACTCTGCTCACATGGCACCCCCTAGTCCCTAACTCCCAAAACTTCCTTAATTAACTTACTATAGCTATAATCCATAGTTCTTCTATATGTTGCAAGACTTATATCTCCTTGAGCTAACTTGGCCGAAAGAAGTTTAGCCTCCAGGAGGTTATCAACCCATTCATCCACAGAATCGGGAATAATGAGATTATAAACATAGCACGTCCGTTCTTGCGAAATCCTATGGATTCGGTCTTGAGCTTGAAGGTAATCATCTAAGCTAAAAGAACGGTCATAAAAAATTACATGATTGGCAACTGTCAATGTAAGACCTTCTTTGGCTGAAGCTGGAGTAGCAACTAGAACCTTAACATCGTCATTTTGTTTAAAACGATCAATAGCTCTATTGCGGTCATCAATACTAACATTGCCATGTATCTTAACCGCCTTAAATCTACTTAATTTTTTTTGCAACCAATTTGCATTGTCTACAAAACTAGTCCAGACAATGCATTTTTCATTCCGGTCGGTAATTTGTTCAATTAGGGATTCAAGAACAGGAAATTTCCCCGGGTTATACGTATAAGATTCATCTATCATCTGGGGATTTGATGTTATTTGTACCAATCGTAATAGTCGTTTGAGGTTCATTTCTGCTTTATCTTCGGTTAATACCCCTTCTTGCACTACGATTACTCGCAAATCTTCTTGGACATTGCGATATAAGCTATATTGATGGGGCTCCCAGTCTATTTCCACTCTTTCAATAACTTTTTGAGGAAGATTAATTACATTGCTACTTTTTGTTTCTCTTACTGCAAAATGTTTAATTTTATCAAAAAGCTGAGCCAACTTATTTTCATATTCCTTCTGCTCCTCGAGACAATCACCTGGCATATCAGTATCCTTCTTAAATTCCTTAAAACTATCACCTAGGCTTTTTCCCTGATCTAAAAAGTATATCTGAGACCACAAATCATATGGTCTATTAGCAACTGGCGTTCCTGTCATAATTATTCTTTTTTTAAATAAAGGTGCTAACATATGAAAGCAATCAGTAAGTTTGGTGGAAGGGTTCTTAATTTTGGCGGATTCATCGATAATGATTCCTACATCTCGCGTTTTTAAGTATAGTTTGAATCGTTCATACTCAGATTCAATAACTTCGAAATGGGCTAGTATCAGCCTAGAGGGACTATTGAATACGTAATAATTTTTACCTTTATTTTGCTCTAAAACTTTTGGGGTTATATACGTATGCGCATGTATCTCATCAATCCAGTTTTTTATTAAGCCTTTCTTGGTAACTATTAGTACTGTATCTACTACTTCAGTATCAATCCAGTACAATAGTGTATCAATAGCGATTTTTGTTTTCCCTAAGCCCTGTTCATGAAATACTGCCGCATATTCTAATTCCCGAATAGCTGCAACAGCATTAGTCTGATAGGAAAAAGCATCCCGTTTAGCGGTTGTATCGGCTTTATTTCTGAAATTAATTCTCCCCATGCGCATCTCCTATCCGGGTAATTTTTCTAACACCTGTATTTTTGTTTTTTTAGCAGCTTTTTTCCGTAATAATGATACTAGTAGATTCAGAGCAGTCCGTTGGACAAACCAAGGTACTGCGATTACAATAATTGCTGGACCGGAATGATTTTCGCATTCCTCAATATAAGAATTATACTGCATAATACTATGCCGTGTTTCAAGATCTGCTTCCGTTTTTGCTTCACCTAGAATAAGTAGATTGTCTTGAGGTCTTTTTGCTGAAAGATCTGGTCTAACTCCACAACACAAACTGAAAGGCTTAGAATATTTCGGAACCTCGGGCAATTCAACATATATAATTCCTGTATCTCCTGAAAAAAAATTATCTTTTACCCAAGAAAATAGATGTCGGACAAGACTAATGTGAAGTTCTGACTCTGCCATAATTACGCCATATTCTCTAAATCATTACATAAACCAATTAGACTTTCCTTTGCATCTTGGATAGAAATACGCTCATCACTATCTGGATTATCTCGAAGTTTTATAATCTGATTATATGTGAGTGCACCTATTTTTTTACTTATTTCCGCAGTCAATTGCTCAAGTGTAGCATTATCTAATGCTTTATTATCAACCGCAGACTCCAATACCCGCCAAGCTTCTTCCATATCATCCTCAAAAAAGACTTCTCGCGCCTGCGGGGAATTCAAAACTCGCGGCAACTTCCGTATGTTCTGTAAAGGTCCAAATTTATTATCTTTGACCCACTCAGCAAAGTCAGCTTTTGAAATGCGGTGTTTAAGTAATGAGTTTTCAATAACCTTCTGCTGCAATTCAATAAAAGCGCTGAAGCGTTTAACATCAAAACTATCTCCAACAATTGGCCGGTAATACTGTTCCATATCAACAAATGCAGCAATGTAATTGTTGACATCACGTTTATTACCACCACAATAATCAACAATTTGAGCACTTGTAAGATGTTCACTTGTACTCAAATAGTGAAGATAACGGGCCTTAGCATACGCATCCCAATTTCTAGGACCTACTAAATGTGCTTGAAGTCTGATGGAATGTATTTGCTTGGAATTCATATTATCATATACCATCGCGGGTATCATATCCCAATTACCCGTTATGGTTTTACTAAATTCTTTGTATATAAGTAAACGAGTATTGCCTTCAATTACAATCATTTTTTCAGTGGCATCGCGATTAACTATAATGGGACTAATTAGACCGCCATAGGCCTTAATAGAATCACGTAGACTTGTAAAACTTGTACCAACCTCTTCGCTAGATCCTTTTAATGCTAGTGCCATTGCCTCAGCAGATATATCCTCTCCATAATACTCAATTGCTTTAGCAATACGAGGGTTCTCTCTGTCTAGTTCAAGACTACATACTGGCAAACTAATATACTCAGGTTGTAACAATACAATCCCCTCCGACCGAATTAATTAGATGACCCATTCGTTAAAAAATTTACATTTAATAAGTTATTCGCCAAATTTCCCCATATTCCTGTGTTCCACACTTTACATTTTTAAAAGATCATTACGTTAATACATAATTAACCTCTACCCAAATGTAAACTCCAATAAAGCCCACTTAATTACTTTTCTTGTAATTTTCATAAATAATAAGACGTTCTGTCTTCACTCATAATTCCTATAAAGATGCTCTTTCATTGTTAACCCTAGGTACATAAAGTCCTTCTAGCAATCTGCTAGAAGGACTTATTTTAGAGGAAGGATTCAAATTCAGCCAACAACTTAAACATTGTTATTATTTTTTTCGTCTGTTTCCTCATTCTTAACCATTTGATTAAACTTATTCTCTGCCGTACGGGTAAACAACCAATACACATAACTATGCAAAGCAACACTAACAATAAAAATAAGAATTAGTAATACCCAAGTCTGAGGACTACTTCCTAGGAACCATAAAATACCCCCAACCAGATACGCCGTATTTACCACTGCAAAAGTAAATATTACAGGTCCAAACTCTATCCATTCCATATAAGAAGGCTTACTGGTCAATGTTGGAAGAACTAAGTACTTTTTATGCTTACAGGGGCTAATATCCGCAAAATAGCTCCGGATACCATTAACAGTTCTAGCATACATCAATGCTCTTATACGGAGATTTATGATATATACCATAACAAAGATACCAAGAATATATAGGAGTAAAGTTCCCCCTAAAATTACCGCTGTATCAATTGTCAGGGAGGCCATCGAATTATTCTTCGTTTGTAACGTAAGCATTAAAACAATTGCAGATACCGGAACAGACATAATAAGCAGGTAGTGTTTAAAGAATGCAGTCATAGTACTTACACTAATGTGATGAGCCTCTGCAATATTGTTATATTCAGCAAGCAGAAATTCCTCAAATACCGCTTTTGCTTTCGTAGTTTCCCCAAATTGTCCTTCAGGCACATGTAACCCTCCTCGAATACTAATTTATTTCTTTTTCGAGAAATATCCATATATACCTTTTTTCTAGCCCATGTCTTAGTATTTTATATAGAAAATTATAAGTAATACAGGAACTTTGTCAATTGTTGCGAATCATATAGTTATGTCTATTTTAGAGAGGATTAGCAACTATAAAATTATTAATAACCGATATCGATAACACTCTATATGATTGGTTTGCTTTTTTCACAAAATCTTTTAAGGCGATGATTATTGAACTTTCTAGCTTACTCAATGTAAATGAGGAACAATTGGCAGCAGAGTTCAAAGAAGTCCATCAGCGTTACGGTTGCACTGAACAACCGTTTGCCATCCTTGAACTTCCTTCCGTAAAAAAACATTTTGGGTATCTTTCACGTTTGGAGCTAATGCGCAAACTCGACCGCCCACTTTATGCATTTAATTCAACTAGAAAGAAAAACTTAAAGTTATATGATACAGTTCAGCCCACTTTAGAGGTTCTCAAAAATAGTGGTATAAAGATCATCGGTTACACAGAATCAAATATGGAAAATTCCTTATTTAGGTTGTTCAAGCTCGATTTAATTAAATACTTTGACCAAATTTATGTATTGGAAGGATGCTATCCAGGTCACCCCGACTCAGCCAAGAAATATGATCTTATATTACCGAATGAATTTATAAAAATAGTACCTAAAACTAAAAGAAAGCCAGACCCTTATTTACTTCTCGATATCTGTCATTGTGAAACAATCCCTAAAGAAAATTCATTTTACGTAGGTGATAGTTTAACCAGAGATATTCCCATGGCAAAACTAGCCGAAATAACAACAGTTTGGGCAAGATACGGCACTCGCCTTGATACCGCCTATTGGCCACTTCTATTATCTATCTCCCACTGGACGACCGAAGAAATCTTAAGAGAGGACGAACTAAAGAAAAAATACATACAGCTGCAGCCGGATTATAGTATTGATACTTTTAGCGATATACTACCAATCATTGGGCTAGGGATCACGTAACTCCTACCCCAATGAATTAATTCTATATTTAAAAGAATATTTATGGAGAGAATTTATGTCTATTAATTATAATTATTTATCTAACTCTTTCGATAATCCGATCTTATTTGAATACGAGCTAGCTACTATCATTAGCTGTAAAAACGCTTCTATAATAGTAGAGCAAGGTGATAATGATAATGAGGGATGTATCTACATTAACGACATCATTGTTATTGAGTATAAAAATAATCTTTGGGAAATATATTATTATTTAGAATATGGTCCATTAGATAAATATATAATTTTCGAGCTAGAAAACCAAGCAATTTTTGGGTATCAATATTTAAAAGAACTTTTTAAAGGCATTCCAATAGTTTTCCATGATAAAGATTACCCTGCCTCTAAAATATTTGTAGGATATAGTAAAAAAAAATTATCTAAAAAATTTTTAAAAGAGTTTTATGATAGTGCAGAATTTATTAGTAGTTTTTACTTTGGAAATGCTACTAGTCAAGACATTAAAACCGGAACCATAGAAAGATTCTTTTCAGAATTAACAATAACCAAATACATGGAAATTCAGGATGAATTAGAATACGTTGGTTATTGTATTTATCTAAAATTATTAGGTTTCAATAGAAATATGAGCACTTTACTTAGCCTATATGAAAAAGAAAAATTGAAAGTAACCCTCTCAGAAGTTTTTGGTTATATCTACCCTAAGATAACTAATGACCAAAAATTTAAGGCAGAACTTTTCATCGAACTAAATGCTTATTTAATAATATTATTTAATAAGCAAAAATATATTGTAGAAAAGGAAGGCTATACCCTAATCAGTTATCTAATCGATAGGTACAATGACCCTTATGAAGATGGTACAGAAATTAGTTTCTTTTTAACCGCTAAGTATGAATTAATTATATATAATAGTGTCTTTTCAGTTATTCAACGAGCTTATGTTGCTGATGATTATAAATACCTTGTAAATACTGAACTAAAAGCTTTAGAAGAAAACATACAGCTTTTTAAAAAAGAAATTTACTTTGAAACACACAATATCATAAAGTCATTTGAAAATTTAATAACCTGTAGCAAAACAAGAGAAAATGAACTAGAAGAATTTATAAAAATTAATTTCAGGGTTATACTTGGGAAAGAATATACTAAAATACGAACTCAAATAATGATTAACTTTTTTTCATCAGAACATCAAGAAGAAAGACGTTTTGATGTTTTTGCATTTAATAGTATAAGCAAAGAGTGGGAATTATTTGAACTTAAGAGATCAAAAAACAAATTAACAAAGCGAATAAGAGGTATTCCAATGTTTAACTCCATTGTAAACGACGGAATTGCTCAGATACGTCACTATAAAAATCTTTTATGTCAAAATTCCATTCGCAAATCGCTCAAAGAAAACTATGACATTGATGTTAATGTACCACGCTTCACTTTAATAGTTGGGACTGGAAATAGTAATGATATTAAAACTTGCCAGAAAGAAGTTTCTGACGTTAGCATTATGACATATTCACAGTTAGTTGCAAAAGCTAAAATCATCAATAATCCTACAGTCTAATATATGATAACTTTAAAATACGCAGTGGTGCTACTGCTCTCAACTTTCTCACATATTTAAATACAGGCATTTAATAATTGGTCCGCAAAACGGTCCGCAACTCGAAAAGAATATAAAAAAGCCTTCCGACAAAACGCCGGAAGGCTTGAATTTACTGG
>CAMKSY010000046.1 GCA_946415545.1 uncultured Pelosinus sp.
AATCAGCTGGTCTCTGTACAATAATCTGCGGCGTGTTCGTTTGGATTATTAATAGAGCTCCTTCATGAGTCCTGTTATATCCACATCGTCAATTTTTTGCTGCACCAGGGACTGTTCAGAAAGTTGGGGCAGAGATTCATGAAAGGTAGGACGTATTGTACGATAATATAAGCCAATAGGGATTTGCTCCCCCCATAAACCAGCAAAAGACAGAGCTTTATCTAAGCTGGTGGGATCATAACCTTCCATATTCTCAATGATCTTCACTCGTTGTTGATACCATGGGTATGTATTGACATGGTTAAAAGTAACACAAGGCTGAAGGATATCAACTACGGCGAATCCTGGATGTTTAATAGCTTCAGTCATAAGAGAAACCAACTGCGAGCTATTGCCGACAAATCCTCGTGCTACAAAGGTAGCTCCTGCATTTAATGCCATCTTTACTATATTAATAGGCTGTTCCACATTGCCAAGGGGGGCAGGAGTAAATTTCGTGACAGCTCCTAGATCACTAGTTGGTGAAGTCTGTCCTTTGGTTAAACCGTAAATCTGGTTATTATGAATAAAATAAGTAATATCCAAGTTGCGTCTTGCCGTATGGATAAAATGTCCCATCCCGAGCCCCATTCCATCTCCATCGCCGCCTTCGGCAATTACAGTCAGATTGTGATTCGCTAATTTGATTCCTGTGGCTACAGGCAGAGAACGACCGTGTAACGTCTCAATGCGATATGTATTTACATATTGGCTGATTTTACTGGCGCAGCCAATCCCTGTGGCTAGTACCGTTTGTTCTAAATCCAAGTTAAGGGAAGTCAGGGCTTTTTTTAGTGAATTAATGATGCCATAATTACCACAGCCAGCACACCAGGTAGGGACATAAGATAGATTAATATCATGAGCACTCATTACACAAGCACCTCCTTGATCTTTGCAAGAATTTCGGAAGGCACAAAAGCACGAGAGTTATATTTGAAGAAAGAATAGTTTGCTTTGTACCCCGTATGCGCAGCAAGAATGCCGCCAAGCTGTCCCGTCTTATTGCCTTCAATGAGGAGAGTCTTTTTTGCTTTTTGTAAAATGGGCTCAATCGTCGCCGCTGGAAATGGAGAAATGTAGAGTACCTGCAGAAAGTTAACGCAGATTCCTTGATTTACTGCTTGTTCCATAGCTTCTAAGATGGCTCCTTTAGTCGAACCCCAGGCAATTATCGTTAGATCAGCTTCAGCCGGGCCATAGAATTTAATAGCAGGCAGCTCTTTTTCCATAGTGGGTACTTTATTATATAATTTATCCATGCTCTCTTTTGTCACGGTTGGTTCATTAAAGGCGTACTCCTTGTTTCCAGAGCTATAAAAACCATCTTCTCCATGAGTGTAACTAGTAGCAATATGACGTCCGCCCACTTGCCCCGGAAAGGCCCTTGGTGAGATGCCATCAGGAGTATTTTGATAGCGCAAATAAGGTTCTAGGGAATCAGGATTTTCTTCAAATCGTTTACCGCGATCAATTGTTAAATGATCAGTAGCAAAGAGAGGATGAGAGACCGAAGAGTCAGCTAGATATTTATCCGTTAAAATAATGCATGGTACTTGGTATTTGTCGACGAGATTAAAAGCCCGAAATGTTTCATAGAAACACTCTTCGATATCGCCGGGAGCTACTACAATTCGTGGGAACTCTCCTTGCGAAGCATACACGACAAAATTTAAGTCAGCCTGTGCAGTTCGCGTTGGCAGCCCAGTGCTAGGACCGCCTCTTTGGGCATTGACCATAACCAAGGGCACTTCGGCTATCGCAGCAAAACCTAAGGCTTCTACCATTAAGGCAAAGCCGCCGCCGCTGGTGGAACCAATGGAGCGTACTCCTGCGAAAGAAGCGCCAATGAGCATATTAATTGCGGCAATTTCATCTTCAGCTTGCTTAAAAACCAGTCCATAGTCTTTGCCATGATCAGCTAAATAGCTTAAAACGCTTGAGCCTGGTGTCATGGGGTAGCCGGCGGAAAATTTGCAGCCTGCTTTAATCGCTGCAATGGAAATGGCCTCATTGCCGTTAATGAGAATTTTAGGTTCTGCATGTTTATGAAACGTGAAAGGAAAAACGTTCAGGGAGGGTAAAGAGGATACAACGTGTTCATAGACTTCCTCTAAAATTTTAATATTTTCCTGCTGTATTTTTGCATTATGAAATTCATGTTTTATTACATCAATAACCACATTTTTAGGATAACCTGTTAGAGCACAAAAACTTCCTAACATGGCACTGTTGATCATGATCTTAGCTCCACCCTTAGGGACGAAAGTTGCTAAAGGCACAGGATATAATAACGTACCTTCAGGAACTTTGGTTTTATCCACTTGGGTAGTCGAAGGGTCATATAGTACAATAGCGCCTGGATTCAGCTTATCAGCATAATAGTCAAAGCCTTGTTGGGAGAAGAGCCCTAAGAAATCAAGAGATTCTTCGTAAGATGAAAGAGGCTGGTCTGCCAGCCGTACCAGACAAGAATTAAGACCCCCCTGAATCAGGGAAGGGTATTCATTTACTAGGAAAGACCATAAACCATTACGATTAACTCCTTTGGCAATGATAGAACCGGCACTCATTACTCCGTAGCCAGCCTCACCGGCAAAGAGACAAGTATAATATCGTTTCTTCGTCATATTATCCTCCTGAGTATTATTTGCCTTTATATGACAATGACTTCGCGAAATATAGGAGAATCCCTTTATAAAAATGACAGAATATAAGAAAAACGCGATACGTCTTATTTATAAGTAAAGTCGTGTATTTTAACATGGTAAAAAAGAGAAATAGAGTCAGTGTTTCCTTATTATTTCAAGGAAACACTGACTCTATTTCTCCTATATGAAGGACTATATTTGATTTTAGTATAGCTCACCCTTGAGCCGAGCATTTTCTGCTTGTTGCTCTAAGTAATACCATCGTATAGATTTTCCAATAATGCAGCGCATAGCATCAATTTTTCCTTCTTTGGCTAACTTTCTCATTTTATCGAGATCAAAGCCATTATAGGAAAAATAGCTCGCCGAGATAAAACCGCGATTTTTCAACTTCTTGCGATATTGACTTACATCTCTACTGTCTAATTCAACTTGCCAAATCGCCATACTGTATCCCAGCCTTTCGGTTTCATTATTTTTTAAGTCCATTATACACCTTTTTTTAAAAAAATGTGTTATTTATATGTAAATTTATTGAAAATATTATTGGTAATTTTTATTAATAGTACAGTTTGTTTTTTTTGGTGAGACGATAATAATAAAAAAAAGGTATACAGTTTGTCCATTTAGACAAAAACTGCATACCTTATATTGCTGTGAAGATTACTTCGTACCAAAGATCCGGTCACCGGCATCTCCTAAACCTGGGACAATGTAGCCGTGATCATTTAATTTTTCATCAATTGCGGCTACGAAGATATCTACGTCAGGATGGGAATTATTGATCAATTGTATGCCTTCTGGTGAGGCAACTAGACACATGCATTTAATGTTCTTAGCACCTTTTCGCTTGAGTATGTCAATGGAAGCAGCTAAAGAGTTGCCTGTTGCAAGCATGGGATCAATTAGAATAAAGTCTCTTTCTGCTACGTCGCTTGGTAATTTACAGTAGTACTCTACTGGCATTAAGGTTTTAGGGTCACGGTATAAGCCGATATGACCCACTTTCACTGCAGGGATGAGTTTGACCACACCATTAGTCATACCTAAGCCAGCTCGCAATATGGGCACAATACCTAGTTTCTTACCTGATAGCATCTTACAAGTGCATTTTGCAACCGGAGTCTCGATTTCTACATCTTCTAAAGGAAGATCGCGAGTGATTTCAAAAGCCATCAACATGGAGATCTCTTCTAATAATTCACGAAATTCTTTGGTTCCTGTATGTATATTGCGAATTAGGGATAATTTGTGCTGAATTAGTGGATGATCGATCACTTTAGCATTCATATTTTTATCAACTACCTTTCTCAATCTATTGAATAATTTACAACAAAATACTTAAAAAAGCAACCTAACAGAGGCTTTTATTTTATTTTACTTGAGATTTGCATAGAAATTGTCTTATTATGCTCACACTACAAGAGATAAATTATAATATCGTCTTCCATTTTAGAAAGGCAGAAGGTGAGCATTACGGCATAAAACTGTTATTCTAAGCTCACTTATATTTGTCTATGGCTATTAATGGTTCCTTGAGGAGAATAATACGAAAGAATAGGGAGGAGTATGATGAGTCATCAATTTATTCCCAAAAGAGCTTTTTTTGAACCGAAAGCTCTAGAGTATCCCATTGGACAAAAGGTGTATGAACAATTGCAAGAAATGAAAGTACCGATAACCTTAACAGGGTCTCATAATCGAATTACAGGTATACCGGGAGATACTCCACAAAAAGCCTATCAAGAAGCCAAGAATACATTAGTGGTAGGTATTCGAAAGACGTTAGACTTTGCAGGATGCAAGCCGTCGGCTCACTACCAGCTGCCATTAACCACCAGCTGTTCGAGTATGTGTGAATATTGTTATCTTTCTACTACTTTAGGGAAGAAGCCCTATTTAAGGGTGTATGTGAATGTAAATGAAATATTGGAACAGGCTAGTCGTTACATCCGGGAGAGAGAACCAGAAATCACTTGGTTTGAAGGAGCTGCCACTTCAGACCCGATTCCTACAGAATATCTAACAGGGCTTTTATACAACACAATTGAATTTTTTGGCAGGCAGCCATCCGGCAGATTCCGCTTTGTTACCAAGCATGATCGAGTAGATTCTTTATTAACAGCTAAACATAATGGACATACACGGTTTCGTTTTAGCATTAATGCGGCGTCGATAATTGATCAGTATGAGCATAAAACTCCGACATTAATCCAAAGGGTAGAGGCCGCAGCTAAAGTAGCAGAGAAGGGATATCCCGTTGGTTTTATTATTGCTCCTATCTTTTACTATCCTGGCTGGGAAGAAGAGTATTTACAGTTGCTACAGGAATTAGATAAACAGCTTCCCAAAAAGAATCGTAGTGATATAACTTTTGAGTTAATTACTCATCGTTTCACTAAAAAAGCGAAAAATAATATTCTTGAAATATTTCCGGAAACAAAATTACCTATGGAAGAGGAGGAACGTAAATTTAAATATGGGCAGTTTGGCTATGGAAAGTATATATACCAAAAAGAAATGATGGATGAAATGAAAAAAGAGATACATGAAGGAATACATACGTATTTTCCTCATGCCTCTATCGAGTACTTTGTATGAAGCAAAAAATGGGCTTGTACCAGAAGGTACAAGCCCATTTTTCATTTTATGCAATTAATGATTACAACCTCATAGCCGCTTCTGCCGCCAAGGGGGATCTCTCGCATTCTTCAGGAAGCATGGTTACTTGAAAACATAGTTTTGATCCAATCATTTTTTCGCTGGCATAGCTTAAGCCGTTGGACTGGCTGTCTAATAGTGGATTATCAATTTGTGCTGGATCACCAATGAGTATGATCTTAGTACCCAGACCAGGGCGGGTTAATACAGCCTTTGCTTGACGTGGGGTAGCATTTTGCATTTCATCAAACATCACCCAATATTTTTGCAATGAGCGCCCTCTTTGATATGCAAGTGCTTCTGTCTGAATGATACGCTTTTCAAATAGCATATTCACGGTATCTTCCGTTTGCAGTACATCTTTATCTTCCATTGATGCGTTATCTGACATTAATGTGAATAAATTGTCCTTTATAGCCCGCATGTAGGGCTCAATTTTTTCGGCTTCTGTACCCGGGAGAAAGCCAATTCCCTCATCTAGCATTGAATTTGGGCGGCATATCAGGATGTGGTGATATGCTTTTGGACGACATTCCATATAGTTGTAAAGCCCAACTGCTAAGGCATAGAAGGTTTTAGCAGTTCCTGACATACCTTTTAAGATGACTAAAGGTGCTTCTTCAGCACTCATCATAAGGCATTCTTGCATGAAAATCTGGCCAACATTTCGGGGGGTGACTCCAAAAGGATTACGGTTTTGATATTGCAAGTGAATGACTTTCGTTCCATCAAAGCGACCTAATGCGGTATGACGATCATTGTCCGTTGACCGTATTAGCAGGAATTGATTGGTAACCAGGACTGCAGGAATTAAGATACTTGCTAGGTCATCAAAAACATAAAGAGTAGCAGGATCAATAACGTGATTTGTACTTTCATGAAAGCGATTAATTACTTCACTTGAGGTATAGGCAACTATCCGTCCTGTGTATTGTTGATCTATATCTGAAACCTTATCATTGCGAAAGTCTTCGGCTTGAATGTTTAAGATAGAAGATTTAACGCGCATATTCGTATCACGGCTCACTAAAATGGTTTGGTGACCGCTTTCTGCCAGTCCTTTGCAAACCTGCAGAATACGATTATCAGCTTTATCTTCTTCCCAGTGAAGCGGCATGACAGTGGCAGTATGATTGGATTCTAGGATGAGAATTCCACCACTGTTATTAATGGGGACTCCTTTTAGTAAATTGCCCTGTGTGCGCAGGCTGTCAATTATGCGGCTAACACTGCGACTGTTGGTGCCACGTTCTGTTGATTCTTTTTTAAACTTATCTAATTCTTCAATTACCACTTCAGGAATTACAATCGTATGTTCATTAAAAGCGTATAGGGCATTTGGAGAGTGTAATAAAACATTAGTGTCTAAGACATAATATTTCTTCAACGTAATCCCCCTTTATTGAGAAAGTATTCTCTTTCTCATTATAAGGTTTACAAAATAGCACTACGTTAGGAATTCATTAATAATAGATTAAATTTTTGCTAAGCAACGTTACGTATTAAAAGATAAACGAACCGCAGCCCTCTGTCTTCTTCGTGTCTAACGTTCTATATTTGTGCAATTGTTTCAGGCTAGTGGTAGGCGAATGGTAAAGGTTGTGCCGATGTTGACGGAGCTTTTTACCTCAATCTTGCCGCCATGCATTTCAACAATAAATTTTACAATTGCCAGTCCAAGGCCTGTGCCGCCAGCATTCCGAGATCGTGCCCGGTCAACGCGATAAAAACGATCAAAGATTAATGGTACATCAGTAGCCGGAATACCGATGCCCGTATCTTCGACGATAAGTATGGCTTCATGGTCTTCCTTTAGGCAAGTTAGCAGTACTTTGCCTAAAGGTGGTGTGTATTTAATGCTATTATCCAAGAGATTAATTAAGATCTGCTTTAACCAGTCAGGGTTGGCCATTACAATAGGATCAGCATCTGCTTGAATATCTACTGTAATTTTTTTCTCTTCTGCATTTGATCTGAGATCATCTTTTACAGTGTAGAGAAGAGGCGTTACATGAGTCGCTGTTAGCTTTACTTGCTGCCGGTATTCATGAGAGTTCAGTTTTGCCAATTGTAAGAGCTCGTTCACCAAGCGCTGCATTCTTTCTGCTTCTGTATGAATAATTGTAAGAAATTTAAAGCTCAGCTTGCTGTCTTCTAAAGCACCGTCTAATAACGTTTCCGCAAATCCTTTGATGGTTGTAAGGGGTGTTGCCAGTTCGTGAGAAGCATTAGCAACGAAATCGGATTGACGATCATGCATATCCTGCAGAGCGGTAATATCGTGGAATACGCTTAATATACTAGTAACCTCATTTTCGATAGCGGTAATAGGGGCAATAAATATTTGAAAGACCCTTATGCTGCCATCAATATTGGTTTTGAGATAGATCAGCATACTTTTCCCTTGTTTTGCAGTTTGTTGTACCCCGCGATCCAGTTGACTGTAACCAAGAACCTGCATGTTATGTTGATTGAGCATAGCATCTTTAATGCCAAAAATATCTCTGGCCATTTTATTGGCAGTGGTAATTTTTCCATAGCGGTCGAGGAGAATAACAGCATTGTCCATATGCTGCAAGATAAGATCCAGCTTTTTTGTTTCAGCAATGGTCTCGTTGATTTTGTCATCTAAATTTGAGGTTAGATTATTAAGAGTGTGAGCCAGTAGCTCTAGTTCATCGCCGGTTCGTATATGGAGGCGACGGTCTAAATTACCATCTGCAATATCGCAGGCAGCAGAAGTGATTTCTTCCAAAGGTGCAGTATATTTTCTGGCTAACCAAATACTGAGCAGAATGGCTAATAAAGAAGTTAATAAAATGGCGATTAGGAGTGTGGACTTAATCTGATTGAATCCAGCGTCAATGGCCGCCAGAGTACTGGAGATGCGAACAGCACCTACAATCTCGTTGTCATTCCGTATGGGAATGGCTACGTAGAGCATGTTTTGTTCTAAGGTACTGCTGTAGCGAATCGATGATCCTTCATGCCCGGTGAGTGAAGCAGCTATTTCTGGCCGCTGCAGATGATTTTCCATAGTAGCTGGATTTTCCCAAGAATCGGCAAGTACATCACCAGTGTAATTAATGACAGTAACACGTAGATCGGTTTTAGTAGCTAACTCTTTGATGCGTTGGTCAATCCGGGATTTTTCATTGGGACCTGCCATATAGTTTTCTAAAAAATGTTCCGTGACATGAGCATGGGTTAATAAGCTGGAGGTTAAAATTTCTATATTATGCTGATAAAAATACCAAAGAAGATAGCCGCTTAACGCTGGCATGGTAAATAAGATTAATAAGAGGTAGCTAATGGTCAATCGTAGTTTTATACCCCATTTAAACATAATTGCCTCCTGATGAATGTATTCTAGAAAAATCATACAATAAAAGAGATAGGTTGACTACGAAAAAAAATTAAGAAAGACCCAAAATTAATGATTGCATAACATAAATGAAGTTCCAGTTCTTTAGTATTAAGATAGAGATAAGATCACTTGAATATGGAGGAACACTGTTATGCCAGCTGTGCTATGTAATCAAGTCGTTGAACAACACAAATACGCAAAATGGGGAGAGAGTGGCTGCAGTGAATTGGAAAAAATTTTAAACAACAAAGACATTAAGGCTGTCTTTCAGCCAATCGTTTCTCTGTTGGATGGAAACGTTGTTGGATATGAGGCTTTGAGTCGTGGACCACAAGGTTCAGCTTTAGAGAGGCCAGATGATTTATTTGCAGCTGCAGAGATGAGTAATAAATTGTGGGAGTTAGAATTTCTTTGCAGAAGTAAGGCATTGGCAAGGGTTAAGGAATTACCTAAAGATATGATGTTGTTTATTAATGTTGATCCTAACATTATAAATGATGAACGTTTTCAAAAAGGCGCCACGCTGGAAATGGTGGCAGCTCAGGATTTTGACCTGAGTAATATTATTTTTGAAATTACAGAAAAAAATTCTATTACTGATTACAAAAACTTTCGTAAGGTCCTAGATCATTATACCAGCCAAGGGTATAAAATTGCGATTGATGATACTGGAGCAGGATATTCAGGATTACGTCTGTTAGCAGAGACAAGACCGCAGTTTATAAAAATTGATATGGATTTGGTACGGGATATTGATAAAGATACTTTAAAACAGGCATTAATAAAGGCATTCTATGAATTTTCTGTTGTAATGAACATGAAAATTATTGCTGAAGGTATCGAAACGATTGATGAATTGAATACTTTAATTCAGATTGGTATACCCTATGGGCAAGGATATTTGCTGCAAAGACCGGCTGAGGAGTTTTTAACGATTCATTGTTTGATGAAAGAAAATATTATATTAAAAAACAAGCAGAAGAAGCAAGAGGCATTTCACTCTCCTCTAACTATGCCGATAGGAGAAATTAGCAGGCGCGACCCGGGCTTTCCAGAAGGAATTACTGGCAGTCAGGCCCTGGAATACTTTAATGAAAATCCTCATCTTATGGGTATTACCTTGCTTCAAGGGGAAGTGCCAGTAGGATTGTTAATGAAGAATAAATTTTTAGTGCATTTGGCGACTCAATATGGAGTCGCTGTCTATATGAAGCGATCCGTGGGCTCGTTAATGGATAATCAGGCATTAATAGTGGACTATGATATGCCTCTAGAGCAAGTATCAAAATTGGCAGTTGCCAGATATGAAGATAGTCTTTATGACTATATTGTAGTAACACAATATGGAAAATATTATGGAATCACTACAGTGCGACAACTATTGGAAAAAACGACGCAGTTGGAAATCAATCGGGCTAAACATAGCAATCCATTAAGTGGTTTGCCCGGGAATATTTTGATTGAAGAAAAATTGCAGCAAATTATTGAAGCAAGAGAACCTTATTCCGTATTATATTTTGATTTGGACAATTTTAAGGCATACAACGATACGTATGGTTTTGATAACGGTGATAAAATCCTCTGTATGACGGCTCAGCTAATTCAATTGCAATTAAAAAGCGCTGCTATTGCAGAATTCTTTGTAGGGCACATTGGTGGTGATGACTTCATTGCTATTGTACATGGTGTTAATGTTGCGCCGTTATGCCAAACCATTATTGACTACTTTGATGTTCGGATTAGAGGTTTTTATACAGAGGAGGATCAAAAGATAGAATATATCGTTGCTAAGAATCGACATGGAATAGAAGAACAATACCCCATTGTTTCCTTATCCATAGCAGTTGTGACAAGCTGTGGATGTAAATTCAAAACACCGTCAGATATAGGTGAAGCTGCTGGTGCGGTGAAAAAAAAATGTAAATTAGTTTGGCGGAGTTGCTACTGCATTGATTAAGTACATAAGCGATTTAACATAAACGTAACATTGTCTTAACACATATCAATCCATATTGTCTTACAATCTAACTATAGTAAATTTACAGGGGGTCATCAAATGAAGTTAGTAAAAAAATCTAAAATACTTGTAGCAGCGATGTCGTTAATGCTGGGTGTCAGCCTGGTAGCCGGCTGTGGCGGTACAAAAGAGACAGCTCCTAAGGCTGCGGATGTACAAGGAACAGTAACTGCATCTGGTTCGACAGCGTTGCTTCCGTTATTAAAACCTGGACAGGAAGAATTTCAAAAGAAATATGATAAAGTAACGGTGAATATCGCAGGCGGCGGCTCTTTTACCGGACAAAATCAAGTTGCTGCTGGATCAGTTAATATTGGTAATTCTGATGTTGCTTTACAAGATAACTTAAAAGATAAAGGGCTTGTTGAACATCAACTGGTTGGAATTCCATTTGTATTCATTGTGAATAATGACGTAACTTTAGACAATTTATCGCAACAACAATATGTGGACATTTTGACTGGTAAGATTACCAACTGGAAAGACGTAGGCGGCAAGGATCAAAAAATTACATTAGTTCATCGTGCAAAGTCATCAGGATCTCGTGCAACGATTGCTCAGGTAGTACTTAAAAATGCTGATTTCACTGATAATGCTGTTATTCAAGACTCAAATGGTGCTGTAAGATCTGCAATTGCAAGCACTCCTGGTGCCATTGGTTATGTAGATGCTGCGTATGTGGATCAAAGTGTAAAAGGCTTGTCTTACAATGGTGTGAAATATTCCATTGATAACGTTGTTAACGGCAGCTACCCTGTATATACATTTGGTCGTATGTTTACGAAAGGCGAACCTACTGGTGCAGTAAAAGCCTTTATTGACTATGTGACTAGTAAAGAGTTCCAAGAAACATATGCTGAGAAAAATGGATTTGTACCTGTTACCAAATTAAAAAAATAATCTAACGGATCAATAGGATAAACAGAAAAAGTCATGTACATATCATGACTTTTTCTGTTTCATTGATAAGAAGTGATTGTATAAGCATAACCTCTATTACATGTATAGTAATAATGCTTGGGGGAAAAAAGCATGCTAAAAAAACTGATACGTTTTATAAAGAATATAAAAGTTAGGTTTATGTCTAAATTCAAAAGTAATCCGGTGATATGCTTAAGAGAATTGAAGCAATACAGAAATAAAATATCTAAATTTTCCGGTAAGAGTAGTTATATGATACCATTTTTACAATTTTTCAAGCTGGATCTTTTACGTAATCATACATTCAAAATATCTTGGTCATCTCTTGCAACCCAGGCAACCATTACCATGGCTCTTATCTGCGTTCTGCCTTTAAGTATCATTGGCTGGTATTTCACGAATCAGACAATGGAAAGTCTAACTCAGGCTGCAATTGATAAAAATAATAAAGTTGTTGACCGAATTGCCAGTGATATTGGTGCCAATATTCAGTCTAAAAAGAATTTTCTAATGGTAACCAGTTCCACGAGCAGCATTCGCGGGATGCAAAGAGACGGATTAGAAAATTACCTTACACAAGTTAAGCCTTATTATGGTGGTAATGAGGCTCTTTTTGTAGCTCGTATCGATGGAAATCAAATTTTTCGTACCGATGGTAAAACTTTAGTAAATATTATGGATCGAGATTATTTTCAAAAGGCATTGCAAGGAATTGTAAATTTCTCAGATCCAGTACATAGCAAGGTAACCAATGAAATGACGATCATTGCATCAGTTCCTATCTTAGGTGCAGATAATAAAGTGCAGGGCATACTGGGAGCTAATTTATCTATGCAGAATGTGAATAATCTGGTGGAGCAGATATTATCCCAAAATCCAGGTTATTCCATTACCATTCTCAATAAGAATCGAGTACCAATATTTTATCAGAGTGATTCATCTGCCGTTACCGAGTCGAAACAATTGAATGAAGAATATTATAAAGAAGCTGTGGAGAAACAATCCGGTAATACCGTGGGAATATTTCGAAATCAGGACTATTTTATTTCTTATCGCCCTATTGCGAATACGGATTGGATTGCTGTTTCTACCTATCCTAAGAAAGAGGCATTGGAATCCGCCTTTACTATGGTAGAAAATAGCACCAAAATTATTTTCTTTATGATTATCATTTTACTTATGAGCGGTTTGTTTGTGATTCGCAGATCCCTTGCTCCCTTACAAGAATTAGCGGAGGGGGCTGATATGGTAGCCCAAGGGGATTTAACCCATACTATGAAACATTATAGGCATGATGAATTAGGGCACGTTGCAATGGCTTTCAATAGTATGACTCTCAGTTTACGCAATATTGTACAGTCTGTAAAACAATCCTCTGCTCTTGTATTAGAGTCTACCAATACAGTTGCCGCTACCACGGAGCAATCTCGTGTGGGAAGCGTTCAGGTGTCACAGTCCGTTGCAGATATTGCTCAAAAAATTGGACATCAGGGCAAAGATACGAAGACAACTGAGGAACTGCTGCAGAAATTAGTGAATATTAGTGTGAATGTCTCTGAAAGTATTCAGCAGACAGCAGCCTCTGCCGATGAATGCTCAACAGCTTCTGCTCAAGGCCAGCAGGTCATCAATGAGACGGTAGTTAAGATGCAAAATATCAAAAGCCTTGTTGCCGATACGGCTAAAACAGTTGAAGTACTGGGAGAAAGCACGAAAGAAATCGGCACAATTACCGGTGTAATTACAGAGATCGCAAAACAGACAAACTTACTGGCTTTGAATGCGGCGATTGAAGCTGCCCGGGCGGGAGAAGCAGGTCGAGGCTTTGCAGTGGTGGCAGATGAGGTACGTAAGTTAGCTGAGCAATCTGCAAAAGCTACCAAAAATATTTCAGCTATTATTAATCGAATTCAGTCAGAAAGTAGTGGCGCCTTCACTGCCATGCAGCAAAGCTTTGCTAATGTAGAGCAGGGGGTTGTAATTGCTCAAACAAGTGGTGCTGCATTTGAAAAAATTGTTGCAGGGATCGGTCATGTACAAGAGCAGGCGAATACTATTATTGTAGAAACAGAGAATCAAGTTCATCTATGCCGGGAGGCAATGCAGGCAGTTGCTAATATTAGTACCTTGGCAGCTCACAATACTAGCGGTGCTCAGGAAATTGCCGCAGTATGTGAGCAGCAGTCTGCTTCGGCTCAAGATATTACCGCATCTACAGAAAAATTGCAAGAGATGTCATACAAACTAGAAAATCTGGTGATGCAGTTTAAAGTATAGCTTGGAAGAAAAGGGAGATAAAACCGCAGAGGCACAGAGAACATTGAGAAGTTAGAATTGAATCCCTCTCAGTATTTTCTGCGCCTCTGCGGTTAATGTATTTTACCACGTTATTCTTATATTATTCAGGATTTTTAGGAAAGAAACGGGCATGAATTGCGTTTACGGCTTCTTTTACGCGATCAGCTTGAATGATGCAGGAAATGCTGATTTCGGAGGTACTAATGACTTCAATGTTTACATCGGCATCAGATAAAGCCCCAAACATATTGGCAGCGATGCCAGGGCTGCCGAGCATTCCTGCGCCGACGATTGATACCTTGGCGACTTGATCATCAATGAGAATTCCAAGAACTTGCATCTCTTCGCCTAATTCTTCTACTATTTTTTTTGTTTGTGGTAAATCTGGCTGTGCAATGGTGAAGATCATATCGATAATATCTTTGTCCGTATTACGAATACTTTGTACAATCATATCCACATCAATATTTGCTTTGGCTAGAGTTGAAAAGATCTTAAAAGCAATGCCAGGACGATTTGGTACACCTAATATACCAATTTTTGCAACATTAGTGTCGTGAGCTACCCCTTTAATGATAAATTCTTTTTCTTCCATTGTACATACCTCCCTGATAAAAGTACCCAAATCTTGGGTGAAAGTTGAGCGTACGTGAATCGGGATACCATAATATTTACCCATTTCTACAGAGCGAGGCTGCATGACTCCTGCTCCTAGTCTGGCCATTTCCAGCATCTCGTCACAGGTTATTTCCTTCATACGACGAGCATCTTGTACAACCCTTGGATCAGCAGAATAGATACCGTCAACATCAGTAAAGATCTCACAAACATCAGCCTTTAACGCTCCGGCTAAAGCAACAGCGGATGTATCAGAGCCGCCTCGTCCTAAGGTCAGGATATCACCGACGCTATTCGATCCTTGAAAACCGGCGACAACAACAATATTCCCTTTATCCAATTGCTCTAATACCCTTACTGGATTAACATTGTTAATTTTGCCTTTTGTATAAGCATTATTCGTCTTAATCCCAGCTTGAGGGCCTGTTAATGATATGGCAGGATGCCCCAATTTGTTGAAGGTCATCGCCAATAAGGCAATGGTTACCTGCTCGCCAGTTGATAATAACATATCCATCTCGCGCGCATATGTATATGGTTGTCCAACTAAAGTATTGGCCAGGGTAATTAAATTATCTGTAGTATCTCCCATTGCCGAAACTACTACAACCATTTTATCTTCAGGACCTTTTTCACGTAGAACTCTTTGGGCTACTGCCATGATTTTTTCAGGGGTAGCAACAGAGCTTCCACCAAACTTTTTTACAATTAGAGCCATTTTCATCCTCCCCACTTCACTTAATACTGTTAATATAATATACTATTCTTCCTAAAGGCACAAATAACTTTTTAAGAAGGACATACTTTATAGTAGCATAAAGTACCAATTTTGCCAATTCGATTTTTCTTTCCTTATTATATACAAAACAATTAAATAATAATTAACAAATAAGAAATAATTTTTATTATTAATAAATTTTGGAAGAAAGAAGAGGGAAAAAGAATATAAACTAATATAAATCAATACATAAATAGGGAGGAATTCATCATGGCTTTAAAAGATTATTTCGGATCTGTAAAGGGGAGCGGGGTTTTATCTACTGCTGATGATAAAGGCGTAGTCAATTCTGCTATCTATGCTGCTCCTTATCCATTAGAAAATGATTTGTTGGGATTTATTATGAAAGCCCGTAAGACACATGAAAATATTGTGGTCAATCCTAATGCCTGCTACTTGTTTATTGAGACTGGCAAGCTGGAAGGTAAGCGTGTCTATCTTACTAAAGTCAAGGAAGAAAAGAACAGTGAGCTGCTCTTCTCTCTTCTTAGCCATTGTAAACATGAAGAATGTGCGATAAAAGAAGACTACTATCTAGTATATTTTAAAGTTGATAAAGTGCTAGAATTAGTGGGAGACAAGGAAATCATATAAGCAATAGAAAGTTAGAGAATGCAAGTCATTCTCTAACTTTTTTATTTTTGCTATAAAATAAGGCTAAATATAAATTGTTTGAAAATTATGTAATAATTTATCATATTGACACGAATTTTAGTTATGTGGTACCTTAGCATAGTATAAATTGAAGGAGGTTTTTATGAGTAATACGCAACATGTAAAAATCGTAGTAGCAGACCCGTCTAGTTTGGGATTATTTGGTTTAGCAATGGTGACTTTTGTCGCATCGACCCAGAAGCTTGGAATTACAACCGGTTTATCTTTTGTGATTCCATGGGCTATATTTCTGGGGGCCTTTGCACAATTAATGGCAGCTTCTCTTGATTTTAAGCACAATAACATTTTTGGTGCAACTGCTTTTGCTGGGTATGCTTTCTTCTGGTTTTCCGTTGCAGCGTGCTGGTTAATAAAGCTAGGCGTTTTCGGACAAGCTCTCATGAATGGCATTGATATGGGACAACTTGGTTTTGGATTTATTGGTTATTTAATTTTTTCCCTGTTTATGACGATTGGCTCTATGGAAACCAATAAAGTATTATTTATTATCTTTGTATTAATTGATATTTTATTAGCAATGTTAGCTTTAGATGCCTTTGGTGCTGCTCATTGGGCGCATACTGTGGCTGGTTATACGGAGCTTGCGATATCCTTGGTTTCTTTCTATGGTTCCGCTGCAGTTGTATTAAACCATCATTTTGGCAGAGCTTTTTTACCTACGGGTAAACCTTTTGGGATTTTTAAATAAGTAATTCTATATATTTATTACGAAGGACCATTTGTTACAGCAAGTCATAATGCTGTAACAGATGGTTCTTTTTTTATACATAGAATTTATATTTATGAGTTTTAAAGGTTGCATGTTCTTCTTATCGCTAGACTATTTATTATTTCGACACATAGCAGGAGTTTATTGGATTAGCCAGAAGAAATACACTCATAATCATAAATGTAGAACGGAGCTGTAGGATGTATATCTATATTGATATAATAAATGAATTTTCTTGTGAAATGTGTGGACAATGCTGTCAGAATGATTGGCAGGTAACAATGGACCAGGAAAGCTATAATCGTAATTATCAGCTATTTTTGAAAAGCGGAAAAGAAGAGCTATTTTTTAAAACATTTATTCCGATTACCTGGAAGAAAGAATTAGGCGAATATGCTTATATTCGTAAAAAAGCTAAGGGTGGATGCTGGTTTTTAGAAGATAATCATCTTTGCCGATTACAAGAAGAGGCTGGGCATAGCCATCTGGATGCAGTCTGCCAGACTTTTCCACGCTATCCGATGAATACATCACGCGGGAAAGAGTTAACTCTAAGTTATAGCTGTCCTGGGGTAGTCAAATTAGCCAGTCGTGTAAGACCTTTAGAAATCCTTCGCTCCAAGACGGCACCTATCATTTTAAATGAGAACCAGGAAGTTGTTCATGTATATCCAGAGCAGCAATCACTTTATCAT
>CAMKSY010000047.1 GCA_946415545.1 uncultured Pelosinus sp.
ATATAATAAAAGTTGATGTGAAAGAAAATACCATGCATGTTCATTCCTTG
Organism: uncultured Pelosinus sp.; assembly: GCA_946415545.1. Lineage (GTDB taxonomy): Bacteria > Bacillota > Negativicutes > DSM-13327 > DSM-13327 > Pelosinus. Next base: position 51 of record CAMKSY010000047.1, read on the forward strand.
TGCGATAAATGTATAGAGACTTTGGGACTTCATGAAAAAAAAGCGGTTCAGCAGGAAATCAATTTTCTACATTAAAAAAATGGATTAAATCAATAAGGTTCGAAGTATAATGAAGTAATGATGCAGGGCTTTAGCAACAGCTAAAGCCCCTTTTTACCTTTTCACTTTAAGGTCCCAAGGTTTTTCTATGCACAAAATTGTACAGTGTGAAATGCTTTCTTATAATAGGAAGAGGTGCTATGAACAAATTATTTGAAATTATGAAACAAGATCCTGGTATGAAGCGGGTTATTGCCGTTTCGCAATTGACTTCGAGTCAAAGTCAAATCTATGGCGTAACAGGTGTGCAAAAAAGCGCGTTATTAGCAGCGGCATATCAGTCTGCTCCTAAGCCTACTGTGATTGTTACTGGTAATCATGAGTCGGTAGAACAGCTGCGTGCAGACTTTGCCACCCTGCTTCCCAATACTCTTGTTCTCGAGCTGCCAGCCTTAGATATTATTACATTTACAGCAGTTGCAAAAGGTGTTGAGCTGGCAGCTCGGCGTATGGACATTTTGGGGCGTCTGATCCGAGGGGAACATATAATCGTTTTAGCCACTCCTGAGGCTGCAATGCAAAGAGTACTGCCTCGGGAACACTTCGAAAATAATCGCATTACAATTAGTAACGGATCAGAGATGATACGTGAAGACTTGCTGGAGGCGCTGGTACGTTTTGGTTACGAAAGGGTGGATCAAGTAGAGGGGCTGGGACAGTTTAGTGCCAGAGGCGGTATTGTTGATATTTTCCCCATCAGCAGTAAGTTGCCGATTCGTCTAGAGTTATTTGGCGATGAGGTGGATTCTCTGCGGGAGTTTGATCTTTCCTCACAGCGATCAATGCAGGCAGTAGAGCAAGTGGATATTCTTCCTTTATCTGAGATTGAAAAAAGTGGAACTCCAACGGTATTTTTATCGTATTTACCAGCGATTTCAACCATAGTGTTTGACGAGACTGCTCGTATTCGTGAACAGATGGGTAAGCTGGTAAAGGAAAATCCAGAGATTAAGAAAAGTACTTTTACGTGGTCAGATATAGTAGCGGTAGCAGTGCATTACAACGTATTATATCTTTCCTTAATGCTCCAGAAGATTCCTTATACCCAGCCTGAGGAAATTATTAGTATTACAGCCAAGGGCATTGTGCCTTTTCATCGTCAAATGGATATGCTGATTGCGGAATTAAAAAATTGCCAGGAGCATAAGTTTTACACGATTATCTTTATGTCCAACCAGGATAAGGCGGTATCACTGCAGCATACCTTGACTGAAGATGGTATTTCTGCCGTTTTTTCTGATGCCATTCATACTCTGACCGAAGGTACTGTATTAATAACAGTAGGACTGCTCTCAGCGGGCTTTGAACTGCCTCAAGCCCGTCTGCTGGTAATTGCGGAAAAAGATATTATGGGTCGTCAAAAGAAAAAACCTCGCCCCAGAGTAGGGAAAGGTCAGCAAATCGCTTATTTTCGCGATATTAAGATTGGGGATTATGTAGTTCATATCAATCATGGGATTGGCAAGTATGTGGGAGTAGAAACTCTGATCGTCGGAAATGTACATAAGGATTATCTGCATATTCGTTATGCAGGGGAAGATAAACTCTATGTTCCCACGGATCAGGTACATTTACTGCAAAAGTATATTGGTTCTGAAGGCGATGCACCTCGTTTAAATAAGATGGGGGGCAGTGATTGGTTAAAGGCTAAAGGAAAAGCAGAAAAAGCAGTCGCAGACATGGCAAAAGAATTATTGGAGATTTATGCACAGCGCAAGGTTGCATCCGGTTTTGCCTTTGATCCTGATACGCCTTGGCAAAAAGAGTTTGAGGATGCTTTTCCTTATGAGGAAACACCTGATCAGCTCAGTGCCATTATCGAAATTAAGAGTGATATGGAAAAGAGCCAGCCTATGGATCGTTTATTATGCGGAGATGTGGGATTTGGCAAAACAGAGGTGGCTATTCGTGCTGCGTATAAAGCCGTCATGGGTGGTAAACAAGTTGCAATACTTGTACCGACGACTGTGTTAGCTCAGCAGCATTATCAGACAATTAGTGCTCGTTTTGCGGGATTTGGTCCTGTCGTAGATGTAATTAGCCGCTTTAGGAATGCAAGAGAGCAGCGAGCGACTGTAGAGGCATTAGGAAGTGGGCAGGTAGATGTGTTAATTGGTACCCATCGTATTTTACAATCAGATGTTATATTTAAAAATATCGGACTGCTGATTGTCGATGAGGAACAGCGATTTGGTGTAAAGCAGAAAGAAAAATTAAAAAGATGGAGTGCAGGGATTGATGTATTGACATTAAGTGCGACTCCTATTCCCCGTACCTTGCATATGTCATTAGTCGGTGCAAGAGACATGAGTATTATTGAGACTCCGCCAGAAGAACGATTCCCTGTCCAAAGCTATGTAGTAGAATACAATGAAGAAGTGATGCGTGATGCAATTAAGCGGGAATTAAAACGAGGCGGTCAGGTATACTTTGTCTATAACCGAGTGCAGACCATAGATAAAATGTACCGTCGCTTAGCAGAGATGCTGCCTGATGCTAAAATTCGTGTAGCTCATGGACAAATGCCGGAAGAAATGTTAGAACAAGCTATGCTTGATTTCTATGAAGGCACTGATGATGTATTGTTATGTACAAGTATCATTGAAAATGGTCTGGATGTGCCAAATGCCAATACGATTATTGTATACGATGCTGATCATTTTGGTTTGTCTCAGTTATATCAAATGCGAGGGCGGGTAGGACGATCCCATCGTATGGCTTTTGCTTATTTTACCTATCGCCAGGATAAAGTACTGACAGAGGTTGCAGAAAAGCGGCTGCAAGCAATAAAAGAATTTGCAGAATTAGGTGCTGGTTTTAAAATTGCTATGCGTGATTTAGAAATCAGGGGAGCTGGGAATTTGTTAGGAGCTCAGCAGCATGGACATATTGTAAGCGTAGGTTTTGAAATGTACTGCCGTTTACTGGATGAAGCCGTGCAACAGTTAAAGACAGGGCAGACGTTAGAAGCTCCTGTGGAACCTGTGCTGGAATTTAATGTAGATGCTTATATAAGTGGCGACTATATTAGTGACGCCATGCATAAAATTGAAATATACCAGCGGATTGCTGCCTGCAGAAATGAAAAACACATTTCCGATCTTGTGGATGAATTAATTGATCGTTTTGGGGAGCCGCCTAGTTGTGTATTAAATTTGCTCGAAGTGGTGAAAATTAAAAATTTCTCAAGGACTATTGGTATTCGTTCTATCATCCAGCAGCCCAATTATATAGAAGTAGCATTTATTGATAAGCCAAATGTAAAACCAGAGCAGATCATGGCATTAAAAGAAGCATTTCCTGCTCGTGTTATGATTTATCCTGAAGGGATTCGACTCAAGACCGTACAAATTAGCAACGATAAATTATTGAGTTGGGTAGTTAAGGTGTTTACAACGCTGCTTTGTTAAGGCGCAATAATACGATATCCTAAAATCCCTGCATGAATGATATCTTTGTAAATTATACCTATTTTTATAAATTTTTAGGCGTCATGTATGTGAATAAAAATGTCTCGTTAGATATATACTATCACTGAATCAGATGTCAAAAACTGTAGAAAAGGGGGGATACTGGTGAAAGCCACTGGAATTGTAAGAAGAATTGATGACTTAGGCAGAGTTGTAATACCTAAAGAAATTAGGCGAACACTTAGGATTCGCGAAGGTGATCCATTGGAGATATATGTTGATCGAGAAGGGGAAGTGATCTTAAAGAAATATTCTCCAGTAAGCGAACTAGGTGATTTTGCAAAGGAATATGCCGATTCGTTATATGAAGCAGTCGGCCATATCATCTTAATAGCGGACAGAGATACGATAGTTGCTGTCGCTGGTTCTTCAAAAAAGGAATTTATGAATAAACCGTTAGGATCAGCTCTGGAAAAAGTTATGGAAGATCGTAAAGCGGTTTTATTGAACAATCTTGCAGACGCCAAAGGTTCTAAAGGTTCGATAATTGATTCTGGCGAAGAAGAAGAGGTATCGAAATTTACTGCTGAAGTAATTGCACCGATTATTGTAGAGGGAACGTCCATTGGTGCAGTGGTTATTTGCACGAAGCAGCAAGGCGTGCAGATGAGTGAAATGGAAGTGAAACTGGCAGAGACTGCTGCAGGATTTTTAGCAAAACAAATGGCCACATAATATGAAAGCTGTAAAAGTAGCGGACACAGATTCGCTACTTTTTTGCTATAAAAAAGATAAGTGCTGCAAAGTGATTTTTAAATTTTATTTTTACAAAATAAGTATTAGCAGTAATTATATTTTGCGATAATATAATGCTCTTCTTCTGAATAAGTAGTAATAGGAATGCTTTAGGAGGAAGAAATTACGTGAGTAAAGATACATTTTTAAAAGGGGCATTCATCTTAACCCTTGCCGGCGTTGTGGTAAAAATAATTGGTTCAGTAAACCGCATCCTTCTTTCCCGTTTATTAGGGGGCGAAGGAATTGGATTATACCAGATGGCATATCCAATTTATTTATTAGCCTTGAGTATTTCATCTGCTGGCATCCCAGTTGCTATTTCGATTATTGTTGCAGAGAAAGTGGCTTTATCAGACTTTCGCGGTGCAAATCGGGTATTTCGCATTTCATTAGGTTTATTAACGGTAACGGGAATTATTTTCACATTCCTATTATATTTTGGTGCTGGATGGTTGGTTGAAAATCAATTTGTACGTGATCCTCGTGCGTATTATGCGATTGCTGCTTTGGCTCCAGCAATCTTTTTCGTTACGATTTTATCCAGTTATCGTGGTTATTTTCAAGGATTACAGATGATGACACCTACAGCTGTATCGCAAATTTTTGAACAGCTGATCCGAGTCGTAACCATGGTATTATTAGCTTTCTACTTATTACCCATTGGTCTTGAATACGCAGCGGCTGGTGCGAGTTTTGGTGCAGGACCTGGTGCCTTAGCCGGTTTATTGGTATTGATGTATTATTATTGGCGGCATAGTACTTCATTAAAGGCACAAATAGCAATGCAGCCGATCATAAAACAAGAAGCAAGCGGGAAAATTATTTCACGGATTGTAAAATTGGCGCTGCCTGTGTCACTGGCAAATATAATGCTGCCAATCGTGTCCAGCATTGACTTATTAATTGTACCGGCGCGATTAGAAATTGCCGGCTATACGGTAAGTCAGGCAACGGAATTGTTTGGATATCTGACGGGGATGGCAATAGCACTTATCAATGTTCCCACTATTTTGACTGGATCATTGGCATCCAGCCTGGTCCCTGCCGTATCAGAAGCCTTCACTTTAAAGGATCGAAAGCGAATTTATCAGCGCACGGCTATGGCAATGCGATTTGCCAATCTAATTACCATACCCAGTTTTGTCGGGATGTGTCTGCTGGCTACACCGATTTCACAAATGCTATATGGCACGCCGAATGCTGGAGTACCAATTGCCATATTATCAGGTGGCGTCATAATGCTTGGGATCCATCAGATTACGACGGGGGTATTACAGGGATTAGGGTATACAACGATTCCTCTTATTAATATGATGATCTCTGCTGCGGTGAAAATTGTTATGAGCTGGACATTAACTGCGATACCTTCTTTTGGCATAAAAGGTGCTGCTTGGGCGACAAACGTTGATTTTGCCTTAGCTGCTCTTTTGAATATGTATTTTGTATATCGCTATGTAGGATTTAGTATCAACATAAAAGATACATTAAAGACGATTGCAGCCGCCATTATCATGGGCGCTGTGGTTTTGCTGACATATGATGCAGTGATGGTAAAGACTCTGCATAATACAATGGCAACCTTGGCTTCTGTTTGTATAGGTGCTATAGTATACAGTATCATTCTGTTATTACTAGGAGGTATCGAGCAGCAGGATATCGAAAAACTACCTAAAATAGGTAAAAAACTAGCTCGTTTATTAGTTAAAATAGGCATATTACGAAAATAATAAAATATTTACTTTAATTATGAATATGAGGCGATAATGTGGGAGAAATTACAATTGTAGGATTAGGACCTGGTTCTTTTGGTCTCATCACAGTGGAGACATTAGAATTATTAAAGACTGCAGAAGAATTGCTTTTGCGTACTGCAAAGCATCCAACTGTAACAGCAATAATGGAACGTGGTATTGCATTTACTAGCTTTGACTATATTTATGAGGAAAAGACGTCTTTTGAGGAAGTTTACGAGACGATTGCTCATGAATGTTTACGCCAGGCAGCACTGGGGAAAAAGGTAGTATATGCTGTACCAGGCAGCCCTCTTGTAGCAGAGAAAACTGTGACGCTAATTCGAGAATTGGCAGGCAGGCAAGGAATTGCTGTTAAGATTTTGCCCGGGATGAGTTTTCTGGAAGTCTTATATACGAGGCTTGCCATAGATCCTATCGAAGGCATTACGGTATTGGATGCTGCTGATTTAGCATCCATACCTCCAGAGCTAATGACTGCTTTGGTGGTAACACAAGTCTACAATCATTACGTTGCTTCAGAGGCTAAGCTGGTGCTGATGGAATATTATCCTGATGACTATGAAGTAATTGTTGTGAAGAACCTGGGATTGCCAGATGAACAGTTACTGGCAGTACCTTTGTTCGAACTTGACAGAGTGCAGGAGATTGATCATCTCACCAGCGTCTATGTGCCGCGACGCAGTACTGCAGTGAATCGCTTTTCCTTAAGTCCTATACTCGAAGTGATGGCCAAGCTTCGCTCTAATGAGGGATGTGTATGGGATATTGAGCAAACCCACTCCAGTCTTAGAAGGTATATTGTGGAGGAGGTTTATGAAGTCCTAGAGGCCATTGATTTACAAGAAGGAGAATTATTGTGTGAAGAGCTAGGAGATTTGTTATTACAAATTGTATTTCATGCTCGCATTGCAGAGGAAGCTAAGGTATTTACCATGCAGCAGGTAATTGACGGCATTACAGAGAAAATGATACGTCGCCATCCTCATGTATTTGGTGATACAAGTGTCCGAGATGCAGGCGAGGTGGTACTAAACTGGGATGCGATTAAAAAGCAGGAGCACGGCAATGAGAGACCATCTGTGCTTGATGGCATACCGAAGGGACTGCCCAGTCTCATGAGAGCCTACAAATTGCAAGCGAAAGCTGCTAAAGTCGGATTTGACTGGGATAGGATTGATCCTGTATGGGACAAGATATATGAAGAACTCGATGAACTTAAAGATGCCTGTTCCCAGGGACAAGCTGCTGACATGGAATCGGAGTTAGGTGATGTATTATTCTCAATTGTAAATTTGGCGAGATTTTTAAAAATCGATGGTGAGGTTGCCTTAAATAGTACAAATAACAAGTTTCGCCGTAGATTTTTGTACATTGAAAATGTAATAAAGAAAAACAAACTAAAATGGGAAAATATGTCACTTAAACAGCTCGATTTCTACTGGGAAGAGGCGAAAAGTAACAAAATATAAAGAATTTGGGATATTTTTAGTATTTTTTTAAAATCTAGACAGGAATAAGAAAAATGATAGCGAATAAGCTATTCGTAACGATTTTTCATAAGGAGGCTATTTTTGTGAATAAAACTGAATTAATTGCAAGTGTTGCAGAAAAAGCGGGTTTGACTAAGAAGGATGCTGAAAAAGCAATCAATGCTTTATTTGTTAGTGTTGAGGAAGCTTTGGCACAACAAGATAAAGTCCAAATCATTGGGTTTGGTACTTTTGAAGTAAAAACACGTGAAGAAAGAAAAGGCCGTAACCCACAAACAGGCGCTGAAATTACAATTCCAGCATCTAAAAACCCAGTTTTCAAAGCTGGTAAAGGTCTAAAAGACGTAGTAAATAAATAAATTTTATTATAAATAAAAACCAGGTTAATATAACCTGGTTTTTATTTTAAGGAAGTGAATGATATGGTAAGCAGTATATTGGTGGTTGATGATGAGCCTTCCATCGTAGAACTAATTGACTTTAACTTACAAAAAACAGGTTATCAGGTTCTTAAGGCAGAGAATGGACATGAGGCATTGCAGTTAGTTAGAAACAATAAGCCTGATTTGATTATACTGGATTTAATGATACCCGGTATTGATGGTATAGAAGTATGTCGCAGATTGAAAGGGCAGCAGGAAACTGCGGCGATTCCCATTATTATGCTGACAGCCAAAAATGAAGAAGTAGATAAAATTGTGGGCTTAGAGTTAGGTGCGGATGATTATATGACTAAGCCTTTTAGTCCTCGGGAGCTTATGGCTCGCGTAAAAGCGGTGCTGAGGCGAAGTCATAAAGATAGCATACAGCACGATGGCGAATTAGTTGTTGGAAAACTGCGATTGAATTTTTCTAGTTATACGGCGTATTTAGATCAAGAGAAGTTGGAGCTTACTCCTAAGGAATATGAGTTATTGAAATTATTCATTACAAATGTAGGCAGAGCCTATACACGTGAGCAATTGCTGGAGAAGGTATGGGGTTATGAATATTTTGGTGATACTCGTACGGTAGATGTACATGTACGTCATCTCAGAGCAAAAATGGCAGCGGAGCCGAAAGTCGCAGAAGCAATTGAGACTGTCCGAGGAGTCGGCTATCGCTTCAGCGAAATTTAACAAAAACATAATAATAAATACCTGCATTTTGTGGTATATTTTCTATATCAATATGTATCTGATGATTGGTTTCGATATATGAAGAAGCGCCCTAAGTGGCAGGAGGACATCTATGGATTATAAAATTCATGTGAATAAGCTAAAATTATACTATGGAGATGCATTGGCATTAAAGAAAATTTCTCTTGGTGTGGAAAAAAACAGTTTGTTAGCTCTAATTGGACCTTCAGGCTGCGGTAAGTCCACATTTATTAAGACCTTAAATCGTATGAATGATTTAATTGCTAATGTAAGAATAGAAGGCGAAGTACTATTAGATGGAGTTAATATTTATCATCCAGACACAGATGTAGTGCTGCTAAGGAAACGAGTGGGGATGGTTTTTCAAAGACCGAATCCGTTTCCTATGTCGATTTATGATAATATTGCATACGGCCCCCGCATTCATGGCATCACTAAGAAAGCACAGCTGGATGAATTGGTGGAAAAGAGCCTAAAAGGGGCAGCTCTTTGGGAAGAAGTACGAGATCGTCTCCAAAGTTCAGCTATGGGCATGTCTGGTGGGCAGCAGCAACGTTTATGTATTGCACGATTGTTGGCAATCGAGCCGGAAGTGTTGTTAATGGATGAACCCTGTTCAGCACTGGATCCTATATCAACCATGAAGATTGAAGAATTACTTTCCGAATTAAAACAAAGATATACGATTGTTATGGTTACTCACAACATGCAGCAAGCTGCTAGAGTATCGGATTATACGGCATTCTTTTTGAATGGTGATCTAGTGGAACATGATCAAACGGATGTCATATTTACAAGACCCCAGGATAAACGTACCGAAGACTATATTACTGGAAGATTCGGATAGTGGAGGCGAGAACATGACGGTCACCAGACAGAATTACAATCAAGAGTTAGAAGAATTGCGCAATGATATCTTAGAGATGGGCACTCGTGTTGAACTGGCTATTGGCCAGGCTGTAGCTTCGTTAACGACCCAGGATATAGAGATGGCTAAGCATGTAATGGCTGGTGATGATTACATTGATGCCATGGAAAGCAGTATTGAGGATAAATGTATGGTACTCATTGCCAGACAGCAGCCTTTAGCAAGGGACTTGCGAATTATCGGTACAGGGCTAAAAATCACGACAGACTTAGAGCGAGTGGGAGACCATGCTTTTGATATTGCTAAAATAGCTTTAGGCATTGCAGAGCAGCCGCTGATTAAACCATTGGTGGACATTCCAAGGATGTCTGCGATGGCACAAAAAATGTTAAGGGACTCCTTGGCTGCTTATATTAACCTTGATATTGCTTTAGCAGAAAATGTATGTGCCGCAGATGATGAAGTAGATGATATTTATCATCAAACCTTTCGTGAACTTTTAACGTATATGATGGAAGATGCACGCAACATCACGCAGGCAACACAGTTATTATTTGTAGCACGATATTTAGAACGAGTGGCCGACCATGCTACCAATATTGGAGAATGGGTTATTTACTTAGAAACAGGACAGCGGATGCGTAAAAAATAAACTGCCAAATCGGCAGTTTATTTTTTTGTTATAGTCTCATAGCTGCTTCAGCAGCTAGTGGTGAGCGTTCACATTCATCATGCTGCAGTGTTACTTGGAAACAAAGTTTGGATCCTCGCATTTTCTCGCTTGCATACACCAGACCATTAGATTGGCTGTCTAAGTATGGATGGTCAATCTGGGCAGGATCACCAAGAAGAATGATTTTGGTACCTAGGCCAGGGCGGGTAATGACACCTTTAGCTTGGCGAGGAGTAGCATTTTGCATTTCATCAAAGATGACCCAGTATTTTTGTAATGATCGACCTCTCTGAAAGGCGAGTGCCTCTGTTTGAATTGTATGCTTGTCAAATAATAATTGAATTGTATCTTCCGCTTGCATTAGATCTTTGCTGTTATCGAGGGTATTTCCATTCATCAGGGTAAATAGATTATCTCTAATACCTCTCATAAAAGGGCTCACTTTATCGACTTCTGATCCAGGGAGAAAACCGATATCTTCATCCATAGGGACATTAGGGCGACAAATAAGTATGTGATTATAATCTCTGGGACGGCACTCAAAGTGCTGATGTAAGCCTACAGCTAAGGAATAGAAGGTTTTAGCTGTACCGGCTGGACCTTTAATAATGACTAACGGGGCTTCACTGGCGCTCATCATAAGGCATTCTTGCATGAAAATTTGACCGATGTTACGGGGAACAACGCCAAAGGGATTGTGGTGCTGATAACGAAGATGGACGATTTTCTCGCCATCAAAGCGGCCTAAAGCTGTATGACGGTCATTATCGGTAGAACGAATCAGAAAAAATTGGTTGGTTTCTAAAGGGGTGTTTATCAATACATGGGCATTTTCATCATAGGTAAATAAAAAAATAGGATCAATGGTATTTAAAACATCTTCATGAAAGTGATTAATGATTTCTGAGGTGGTATAAATGATGCCACGACCAGTGTATTGTTCCTCTATGCTGGCTACTTTTTCATTGCGGAAATCTTCAGCGTGGATTGTAAGAATAGTTGCTTTTACACGCATATTGGTATCACGGCTGACTAAAATGGGATAATGATTACTTTCAGATAAGCCTTTACATACTTGCAGAATACGGTTATCAGGTTTGCTTCCTGGCCAATTAGCAGGAATTTTAGTATCCAGATGGTTGGTCTCAATTCGTAAGATGCCGCCTTGATCATTTAAGGATACTCCCTTAAGCAAATTGCCTGTAGCGCGCAGGTTGTCAATGATGCGGCTGACTTGACGGCTATTGGCACCTCGTTCGCTGCTTTCCGATTTGAAACGATCTAATTCTTCTAGAACTACTTCGGGAATGATTACAGTGTGCTCGTTGAAAGTAAATATTGCGTTAGGGGAATGTAGGAGAACATTAGTATCAATAACGTAACATTTATTCAATGTAATCCTCCTCTACTTAAGAATTACTTCTTATGTTTTATTATATGCAGCAGCAAGAAGATTGAGTAAATATGTAATGATATTTTATAGGTAGAATATTAACAATTTGGATACCCTAAGTTCGAAAGAGCCAGATATTGTTACACCAAGTTAAATTTTTACAGGTTAGACTTAACAATTACTTAACAATCCCTTAACAAAGAGAAATTAGGAATCGGTTACAATTTAACTATGAGAAGTCTTGATGTAGCTTTCATGCATAGGCTTAACGGTTGTCGTAAGCTTAACGGGAGGAGTTAAAATGCAATTAGTTAGTAAAGAACATAAAACGAAACTATTATATGATCATTATATGAGGTATCTATTTATCGCCAGTGCGAGCTTGATGACGATTATTATTGTTACAATCATTGTTTTTGTCGGCGGACAAGGACTCTTGACTTTTAAAGAAGTAAATCCTTTAGATTTCTTTTTCTCAGCAAAATGGGATCCAATGGGGCTGGAGTATGGTGCCTTAAGTTTTATCGTAGGTTCTTTAGCAGTTACTGTATTATCCATTTTATTGGGAGCCCCTTTGGGATTGGCTGGTGCGATTTTTATGGCGAAAATTGCTCCGTCTTGGTTGAGTAAAATTATGAGACCAGCTACGGATTTATATGTAGCAATACCTTCTGTCGTATATGGCTTTGTTGGCCTAACGATCATTGTACCCTTTATCCGAACCTATTTTAATGTAAATATGGGATTTGGCTTATTAGCCGCTTCGATTATCTTAGCAGTTATGATTCTACCTACCATTGTGAGCATTTCGGAAGATGCTCTTCGAGCAGTACCTAAGAGTCTGGAGGAAGCCTCCTTAGCCTTGGGAGCAACAAGATGGCAAACGATTTGGCATGTACTTTTACCTTCTGCGCTGCCTGGAATCTTGACCTCAATTATCTTGGCTATGGCAAGAGCGGTTGGAGAAACCATGGCAGTTCAGATGGTAATTGGCAACACTCCGCAATTAGCTACATCTTTATTTATGCCTACTTCTACGCTGCCTAGTGAAATTGTTGTGGAAATGGGTAATACTCCTTTTGGGTCAGCCTGGGGAAATGCATTGTTCCTTATGGCTTTTGTGCTGTTAGTGTTATCCTTGTTAATGATTCTAATTATTCGCCGAATTGCCAGAAAGAAGGTGATCTAAATGTCTGCAAAATTTTTTGATAAACTAGCTACGCTGCTAATGTGGCTGGCGGGTATTGTAATCTTAGGTATATTGGCTGCTTTCTTGCTTTATATTTTATACAAAGGAGTACCTGTACTGTCTTGGGATTTTATTTTTGGCAAATCCAGTGATATTCAAGCCGGCGGCGGTGTAGGAGCGCAGTTATTTAACTCCTTTTACATTTTACTTTTATCCCTCTTGGTATCGATACCCTTAGCCATTGGTGCAGGGGTGTATCTAGCGGAGTATGCTAGTAATAATAAGCTGACGGATTTGATCCGGTTGAGTACAGAGAGCTTGGCAACAGTTCCATCTATTGTACTGGGGTTATTCGGCATGATTATCTTTGTTAATGCATTGGGCATGGGCTTTAGCATTATCGGGGGAGCTTTAACATTGACGCTGCTTAATTTGCCTGTTCTCGTCAGAGTGACGGAGGAAGCTGTGCGAAATGTTCCTGTGCATTATCGTGAGGCAAGTTTGGCGCTTGGCGCAACGAAGTGGCAGACGATTTGGCGGGTGGTTTTGCCAAATGCGCTGCCTGGCATTATTACAGGTATTACACTGACTGCAGGGAGAGCATTAGGAGAAACAGCTATCTTAATTTTTACAGCGGGTACGACCGTTGGACGGCAAATTGTCAATTTTGATGTGACTGCAGCAGGTGAAACCTTAGCTGTACATCTTTGGTATGTTATGGCTGTAGGACTTGTACCGGACAGAGTAGAAATTGCAAATGGGTCTGGGGCATTATTAATTATTACAATCCTTATGCTAAATTTATTATTTACCATACCAAGTAAAATCCTGCAACGCAAACTAGGTGCTGGCGGACATTAGAAAAAGTAGATATTGCAATACATTAAGAAAAGGATTTAGGCGAGTTTAACTTGCTTAAATCCTTCTTTTATTAGCATGGAGCAAGTTTCTCTAGGGAGACTTGCTTTTCTCACCGTTCTCTGTGCTTCTGAGGTTCAGTTCTGTTTTGTAGCAGCGTTTGTTGCTGCCTTTGGTGGAAGTATCCTCTATTTTCATATTTAAGTAGTAAAAACATACATTTTGGTAAAAGCTATAATGAAATATTGAGGGAGGTGGCAGTATGGGAAAAAGTATGATCAGTAATTTGATTACAGGAATCAAAGAGGTACTGGTATATCAGCCGCCTGATGAGCCCACTCCTTTTGTTTTGAAAGAGACAGTAATGGAAAAAGCAGAAATCGACGGTGAATTTTTCCCTTCGGCTGCTGTTACAGAGGGCATACGTGAGCTAGAATTTATGGTCAATTATGCGAAAAAATTAGAAGTGTTCATACAAAAAAGCAGTAAGGACCTGCGAAGTAAAGAAAAACATGAAATCGTCAAGAAGATTAGAGACGAGTTTGAAATGATACAGTCTGAGTGGAAGGAAATTAAAAAATATACGCAAAAGAATCACAGCATTGACGGCATGTACAATAATACTGTAATAAGTACAGAAATAAGTGAAAATCAGAGAATACTGGAGTCTGTTTATCAGCTGCCTGTGAATAAGGATGTGGTAATTCGAAATATTACGATCTCAGACCAGCCTAAAATTAAAGCTCTTGTTGTTTTTATGGACGGACTTATCGATAAAAAGATTATCAATATGACCTTATTAGAACCTTTAATGTTTATGAAAAATATTCAAGAGCGTGTACAAGGTGAAGATTTTATCGGCTTTGTCATGGAAGAGTGCCTTCCTAGTGGGCAAGCCTCAAGAATAGGAAGCTTTAAGGAAGTGCAGCAAGCAATCAATACCGGTGACGCAGTAGTGTTTTTTGATGGCAGTGGAGAAGCGGTAGCGGTAGAAACCAAAGGGTATGAACATCGCAGTATTGGCAACCCTACGACGGAACAATCAGTCCGTGGATCGCAAAATGCATTTACCGAAGTATTACGTGTCAATACGGCCCTTATTCGAACCATGCTTCATGCCAGTGATCTGGTGACGGAAATGATTCCGATCGGTGCAAGAGGACATTCTAATTGCGCTATTATGTATATCAAGTCGATTACTAATGAAGAACTGGTTGAAGAAGTAAAACGACGTATTAGCAGCATTAGTACTGATATTGTAACGGATTCGGGTGTACTAGAACATTTTATCGAAGATTTCCCCAGAAATCCATTTCCTCAGACCTTATCAACAGAACGGCCAGATCGAGTAGCCATTCACTTGTCAGAGGGAAGGGTAGCTATTTTTATCGATGGCAGTCCATTTGGACATATTTTGCCTGTATCCTTCTTCACGTTAATGCATTCATCAGATGATTTTAGCTTGAATCTGTATTATACCAATATGCTGCGTCTGGTTAGATGGCTGGGCGCATTATTATCCTTGTTGCTGCCTGGTATATATTTAGCGATTAGTACCTTTCATCAGGAAGCCATACCTACGGAGTTATTGCTGTCCATTGCAGCAGCCAGATCACAAGTGCCTTTTCCAACGATAGTTGAAATCCTGTTTATGGAATTTTCCTTTGAGTTAATTCGTGAAGGTGGATTGCGGATTCCCGGTATCTTAGGTTCGACTATCGGTATCGTAGGAGCGCTTATTTTAGGACAGACAGCTGTAGCAGCAAAGATTGTAAGCCCTATCATGGTAATTGTCATTGCCCTGACTGGTTTGGCATCGTACAGCATTCCTGATTATCGTTTGGCATCAGCCTTTCGCTTGTCTCGATTTATTTTTGTGTTGCTAGCAATGTCTATGGGACTCATTGGCGTTGCCTGCGGATTTTTGCTGTTTATTGCTATGCTGTGCTCTATAAAGTCTTTTGGTATGCCTTATTTGTCGCCCCTAGCGCCTAGGACTGTGAATGGAGGAGATACGATCTTTAGAAGTTCTGCTTATCATCAAAGACGCAGACCGGATGCATTGAATACTAAGGATGAAATTCGACAGAATAAGAACAGTAGAAGTTGGATTACAGACCCAGCAAAAGGAGGCAGAGATTTTGAATGATCTACATCCCGGCAAGTTAGGTGTAGCAGATGGTATTGCTCTGGTATTTGGCATTGTGATGCCTCGAGTGTTCCTATCTACCGTTTCGAATCTCATTCAGCAGGATGGTCCTATTTTATGGCTGGCAATGGTGATTTATACAATCATTCCTCTAGTTGTTTTATATATGATGGCTTATGTACATAAAGGAATAACCGGAGATATTTTTATGGTGTGTAAACAGCTTGTCGGTACGATAGGAGCATGGGCTATATTAATAAGCTATATTGTCATGTTTCTGAGCAACGGTGCCCTCATTTTACGCTTGTATTCTGAATATACCTTACTGACAGCGTTGCCACGTGTTGAGTTCCAATTGGTTATCATCTGGTATGCAGTATCAGCAGGTATTTTGTGTTACTTGGGTATTGAAGCTTTGACGCGGACAAGTTATATTGTCATGCCTTTTTCCATGGCAGCAATTGGAATTATATTGCTGCTGTTAATACCTTTTTATATTGCGTATAATCTTACTCCGTGGCAAGGAAATGGTGTTATGCAAGCTGTACATACAGGCATTAAGGGCGCAGGATATAATATAGGGGTCTTAACGTTAGTCTTCTTGGCTCCAGCTTTTCAGAATACAAGAACGATTAAGAAGGCCGCTCTTTACGCGTTAAGTTATGCAGGGATGCTGCGTGTCAGCTTTATTCTTGTATATATTATGGTCTTTGGCACCAGCGTTGGTGCAGAGAAGACAATGCCGCTTTTTGAATTGGCACGCCTGGTATATCTAAACCAATATCTCCAAAGAATTGAGGCTTTATTTATTGTTGTATGGGTGATGTTTGGCTTATTAGCTGTCGCAGGCAGCCTATATATTGGTTTATATCTACTGGCTGTTTTATTAAGGCTGCCTACATTAAGACCTTTAGTACCATTAGGAGCAATACTAGTAGCAAACTTAGCAATGATGCCTCCTGATATTGGCTCTGCTTTGGATATAGATCAAAAACTAATTACACTTTTTAATGTTGGTATTTATGTGTTTCCCGCACTGTTGTTTATCTTGGCATGGTGGAAGAAAAGGAGGGGGAAATTATGTACATCCGCCTCATCTTAGGAATGATGCTACTGAGTATGGGGATCATTCTTTCTGGATGCAATGGCGCCAGAGAGAGTGAGGAAGTTGCTTATATCGTTGCGATCGGTATTGATAAAGCAGAGCAGGAAGATATGATTAAAATAACGTATCAGATCGCCAAGCCTAATGTGGAGGGCAATAAAGGCGAGGGAGAAAAAGATACAGTTTTAATAACTAATTCGGCGGTAACCATAGCAGAATCTCTTAATTTATTGAATTCTACTACTTCATTGGTACCATCCATGTCTCATGTTAAAGTATTAGTGGTAGGACAAGAGCTGGCACGTGAAGGAATGGCTAATTT
>CAMKSY010000048.1 GCA_946415545.1 uncultured Pelosinus sp.
AAAGGATATAAAGCAAGATGACAGCTGCTGCACCAATAAGTCCCATTTCCTCTCCAATGGCTGCGAAAATAAAGTCTGTATGAACCTCAGGAATCATTGTAGGGAATCCATAAGTAAGACCACTTCCCATGATTCCTCCCGATCCTAAAGCAAACAATGATTGAACAATTTGATAAGCCCCGCCCGAGGGATCACTCCAAGGATTAAGCCAAATATCAACGCGCAGCTGAATATGCGAATATAAGTGGTAACAGATTACAGAACCAACTAGAAAGGCAATCATACCCAATATTACATAACTGGATCTACCGCTAACCATATATGTCATGATAACTGCAAGACCAAAATATAACAAAGCGGCACCCATATCCCGCTGCAAAACAAACATTAACATTCCAAGACCCCACACTGCAATAAGAGGTGCAATAAATCTTGGATGGGGCAATACAAAAGGACCATAATGCTTCGTAGCAAGAGTGAGTAATTCCCGTCTTTCACTCAAATAGGCCGCTAAAAACAATACAATAAAGATCTTTGCAAACTCAGAAGGCTGAAATCGAACAGGCCCCAGGATGATCCAATTCTTATTCCCGCCAATGTCTACTCCAAATAGTATCGCTGATAGTAATAATCCAACACCAATAAAACCACAGATATATTTAAAGTAAGCTATTTGTTCTAACCGCTTAGCAAGAACTGCTGAAATTAAAAAGGCGCCTAAGCCCACCCCTACCCACATCACTTGTAACATAAAAAGCTCTGGTTTAAGTCTCAAAATGATAATTAACCCTATTCCAACTAATAATGATGCTAAAGGCAAGAACAAGGGATCACCAGTATGTCCAACTTTGCATAATATTATATTGGCAGTCATAAATCCGGCAAAGATGAAGGTGACTGCTCCTAGAGTCTGGTAATTTAGAACACCTTGAGCCAAGTTAACTGCTAAAATGCCGTTTAACATAATTATACCTGCAACTATAAGCAAGTTACGCTCCAGTTGTCGTGTGTTAATCATGTCTATATGTCCTCATTTTTTAACAAGATCACAGTAATATTATCAAACCCACCAGCATCTTTAGCCTGATCTATTAGTTCTTCTACAATAGAAGAAATTCCACAATCTGTCCTCTGCATTAGCGTACAGATATTCTGCTCACTGACCATATTGGTTAATCCATCTGTACACATTAATACAATATCACCTGGCTGCCATTGTACAAAACCAGTATCAACTGTAATAAGGCAACTAGTACCAACTGCACGAGTTAACAAATTCCTTTTAGGATGAACATAAGCCTCATCTCTAGTTATGTTACCACTTTGAACCAATTCCCAAACTAAGGAATGATCATTTGTTAGTTGATTTAGTTTCCCATTACGCAAGAGATACATACGGCTGTCACCAACATGCCCCCAATATATTGTATCTCCATCTATATAAGAAGCTGTAACAGTTGTTCCCATACCACTGAATTCTTCCTTAGATAGTGCCATTTGATAAATTGAGGTATTTGCTTGTATTATCGCATCTTTTAATAATATTTCAAGATTATCCTTCCCCACATGTTCTTGAATATAACCATTAACTGTACTTATTGCAAGCTTACTTGCAATTTCTCCAGCCACATGACCTCCCATACCATCCGCCACAATAAATAAATGCGGCGGCTCACAGATATAGCTATCTTCATTTGTTTCTCTAACCAACCCAATATCAGAAATTACATGTGCTAGCAATACCTCTCACCCCTTAAAGCTAAATGTTACCGCTCCAATTTTAATTAAATCACCATTTTTTAATAAAGTCGCCTCCACTATAGGCTGACCATTTAAATACGTTTTGTTGGTACTATTCAAATCTGTCAGCAAATATCCTTGCTGTCCTTTATTTATACTGGCATGTTCATGAGATACAAACGAATCATCAATGATGATTTGATTTTGCTCATTACGTCCAAGATATGTAATATCATCTAAAGAAAAATGATCTTGAGATAATTGAATATGCCCGCTGTCAACAACAAGCAGATTGGCCCGCTTATGAAAATTCAATTGATTGCTCTCATTTCCTATTGATGTCTTTTTTTGTCCTGCCCGGTCTAGATCAGTATATATAATTTTTATGACTTTACTTAAAAAATAATAGATTAATCCTAGTAAGCTATATTGTAATACTATTCCAATATAATTGAAAATAGCCTCCTTATTGGGCATTTAATTCACCTCATATAAAATAACAGTATTACCTATTTTTATATGATCACCATTTACTAATTCTTTACGCATAATGCGATGATCATTAACATATGTGCCATTAAGGCTTTTAGCGTCATATAAAATATGATTTTTCTCCTCTACAATCACGTACGCTTGTAAACGAGATGTGTTCAAATCCGTAAGTGGTAATTCATTACTGGCCCGTCGACCAATATTCACTCGATTATTCTTTACATCAATTTTTACTCCCATATCAGGTCCTTCCAGAACTTTTAATGTCCCTAATAAGCATGTATCCTTACCGATCATGCTGCAATCTACTTTATCAAAGACACGAGTATCAGAATCCAGACATCCAAGATCTTCACTTTCTAATGTATTTTCTTCTGGCAGCGGTTCACTAAAGAAACTAGCCACGCGGAAATTACCTTTTGTAACCCCTAGATCCTCATTAAATTCGATTACAGGTGTACCGATAATCGTATATTGCCTTTTCTCGGCCTGATCTGCTATGTAAAAGGATAACTCTTTGCAAATCGTCAGGCTATAAGAAACAATTCGACTATAATCTGCATTATTTAAATAGACAATGTACAAATTAGGAACGTAGGTTTTAGAAATACCTACTGTTTTTTCATCATCCATTGTCCTAACTAATTGCTTACCAATTTCAATAGGCTGTAGCCCGCTGGAAAATTTTTTATTAAAAAAGCCTTCAATATATTTTTCAAACATATTTTCTAAACTTCTTACAAACTTCATGTTATTACCTCACCATAAATTAATCTATTTTATTATACGTTATATTATCAGCATAGTCAAAATAAGGTAATATTATCCCATTTATATTTAAAGTAGTAACATAAAAGGACTCGGCTTGTACCAAGTCCTTCTCTGACAGGTATAGATCTCAACCAATACTTCAGGCAAATGAATGCTATTGTTTATAAGACAGTCAAAATACTATTGACTCTGGCTTAATTTTTATTTCTCATTTAAAACTTTATTTCGAAGCTGCCCACAGGCAGCACGTATATCTGTTCCCATTTCACGACGAACTGTAACGTTAATTCCTCTTTCAAGAAGAATCTTCTCAAAGTGTTGAATTGTTTTGCTGTCAGGTCGTAATAATCCGCGCTCAATTACTGGATTAACGGGAATCAAATTAACATTTGCCAGACGTCCCCTCATCAAAATCGCCAACTCTTTAGCATGTTCTATCTTATCATTCAAATTTGCAATTAATATATACTCGTATGTCACTCGCCTTCCTGTCTGCTCGGCATAAGAATCGCCTGCAGCCATGACCTCCGTTAGGGAATAGCGATTATTAATTGGCATTAACAAAGAACGTAGTTCATGATTCGATGCATGTAGAGAAATAGACAACGTCAGCGGCAGTCCTTCTGCTGCTAGTCTGTTTATTTCTGGTACTAAACCAGATGTAGATAGTGTTATACTTCGATAGCTTAAGTGAAGGCTATACTCGGCATGGCATAATTTAATGAATTTTAAAACATTGTCATAATTGGCTAAGGGTTCTCCTGATCCCATAATAACAATGGTATTCACAGCGCTTCCTTCCTGCTGCAATACTTTATTAATAAATAGGACTTGCGCCAACATTTCGCCGCCAGTTAAATTTCTTACAACACCGTTTAAGGTGGATGCACAAAATACACAGCCCATGGCGCATCCGACCTGAGTTGATATACACACACTATTACCATAATGCTGGCGCATTAAAACAGTCTCTACAGCCATGCCATCATGAAACTCCAATAGATATTTACTCGTCTTACCGTCTGACGATTGTTCCACAGCTCGCGGAATTACAGAACGAATCACAAAGTGCTCCATTAATAATGCCCTATGTTTCTTAGATATATTCGTCATATCGTTAAAATGATGCACTCCATCCTGATACATCCATTTTACAATTTGCCCAGCGCTGTACCTAGGCAAACCATAGGGCTGGACGGCCGCTGCAATCTCTTCTATAAACATTCCAAAAAGATTATTACTCATTTTTGTTCACCTATTTCACTCGTACTAAACGAGAAATGAAAAAACCATCTACATGATCAATATGTGGCCATAACTGCACCATCTCAGCCTCATTTTCTGTAACTGGAAACATTTTCCCAGCATGCTGCAAAGCAAAATCTGGATTTTCCTTCAGAAAATTGTTAACAACATCTTGGTTTTCTTCCGGCTCAGTTGTACAAGTACTATATACTAAGGTGCCCCCCAATTTAACACATTCGGCGGCACTTCTTAGAATTGCCATTTGTAATACGGGTAATTCTTTAAACATATCCTCAGTCTTTCTCCAGCGAGAATCGGCCTTTCGTCGTAAGACTCCTAAGCCAGAACAAGGCGCATCCACTAAGACTTTATCCGCTTGTCTTGCATAGCTATCGCCTAAAGTTGTCGCGTCCAGACTCTGGACATCAATAATTGTCAAACCTAATCGCTGAGCGTTCTCCTGGGTTAGAGCTAATTTATGCTCATAAATATCCGTTGACAAAACCCGCCCCTTATTTTCCATTAATGTTGCGATATGGGTACTTTTACCTCCAGGTGCGCCGCAAGCATCAATAATAAACTCTCCTGGCTTAGGAGCCAGAACGTGGGCAACTAGCATAGAGCTTTCATCTTGTATTTGAAATAATCCATCACGTAATGATTTTAATGTACTAAGTGCTGGATAACTATGGCATACAATTCCTTCTGGAGTCCATGCCGAAGCTTCTGCACTTACACCCTCTAGTTTCAAAAGATCTAATAGCTCTTCTCTGGTATTCTTCAGCGTATTGGTCCGTAATGAAAGAGCTGGAGTCACATTATTAATCTGACATAACTCTTCAGCAGCATCAGCACCTAAACGTTTCACCCATCGATCTATCATCCATTGGGGATGAAAATATCTTAAAGCTAAGAATTTGACAATATTCTTTTCTTTGTCAGGATAAATTACTTTTTCAGGTCCCCTACCAGCGTTTCTTAACACCGCATTTACAAATTTCACCGTACCAGTATGTCCATATTTTTTAGTTAGTTCTACGGCCTGATTGCAAGCTGCAGATACTGGAACTCTGGACAAGAAAAAGATCTGATACATTCCCATACGTAAAATATTCAAAATGACTGGTGCAACTTTGTTTAATGACCGAGTTACATAGTGACCGATAATCCAATCCAAGGTTTCACCGGCCTTGATTGTACCGTATACTAATTCTGTAATAAATCGACGGTCTTGATCAGAAATCTTGTGACGATTGAGTTCTCTCACTAAAGCTATATTTGCATAAGCATGATTACTTGTCACATCATTGATAATTTTAAGAGCAATCTCACGTGCATCCATTTGTTCACCTTTATTACCTTTATTTTTTAAGAATAAAATCTTGTACTGCCTTCTCAACACGTTTCATATCAATTCGCGTATTACAACATGGTCCATTTGGTCTTTCATTCAAAACACCAATAACAGGGATCGGAAACACATCTTGAATACCACTTGTCAAATCTCGTTCACAGGCAATGGCTAAAATAGCGTGGGGACGCAAGGTCTTTACCACCTTACGGGCTAATGTCCCTCCATTAGAAATTGCAACATGTACCCCAAAATTTTCTGAAATCGTCAGTAAATCCCCTACCTGACAAGCACCACATTTTCGGCAATTACTAATATCGTGAGTCACTTTATACTGACACATTTCTTGCTGAATACAATGTGGTGTTAGGATTAAGAGCTTCTCAGGAGCAACCTTTATCCGTTTTTGCTGTATCAAGTAATTACTAACTTCAATGAAGGAACGTTCGACCCTCTCTTTTTCCACATCAAAGATTTTGCCAATTCGAATGGCAAGAGGAAATAATAAATTAATAGCGGACCAAGCAGGTCCTTGGAATAGAGCGAGAGTAGAAAAGCCTAAAATGGCTAAAATAATCCCACCAACTCCAATTCCAATTGCCAAGATAAATAATGCCAAGAAAACGCCAAGAATAATCGGCAAATGAGTACTGATATTTGCTAATCCTGGAAAGCTAACCATCCACAATCCATAAGTAGAAAGAGTAGCCACTAACAAACTAGCTAGTATAAGTGCCAAAAATAAGCGTTTCTTTGGACGAGCCATCACCTCTATCATAAAAATTCACCTTCTATTCTAAGATATCGCCAATACTTAGCCCATAACCACAGATAAAATCAATCGCTCTCATACGACGCTTACTAGCAGCCTGAACTTCTAAAATATCCAGCAAACCCTGCACTGTTCCTACTACAAAACCATCTCCAGTAATCTTAGTGATCCTCCCTGGCTGAGTTACTGTGTTATCTGTTGGGTAAATTCTAGTTTGCCAGATTTTTAAGCTGTTATCTTGATAAGAGCAATAAGCGCCAGGCCATGGATTAAGACCTCTAACCAAATTATGAATGGCAACTGCCGGTTCTTGCCAATTAATTCGTTCTAATTCCCTTGTCAACATGGAAGCATAGGTAGCTTCTTCATTATTTTGTGCAATACGTGGAGCTTTCTTATCTACAATTAATTTCATTGTTTCACTAAGTACCTTGGCACCAATACTTTTTAATTTATCATGGATATCTCCTGTAGTATCCATGTCAGAAATGGATATCTTCTCCTTTACTATCATGTCCCCTGTATCCATGCCAATATCCATAAACATTGTAGTGACACCAGTTTCTTTATCACCTCTAATAATTGACCAATGGATGGGTGCAGCTCCCCGATATAAAGGCAATAAAGATGCGTGAACATTTATACAACCCAAAGGGGGTAAATCTAATAGCGTTTTGGGCAATAACTGTCCAAAAGCAACAACAACAATGATATCAGGTTGTAAAGAGAACAACACATCTTGAAATGCGGGATCTTTTATTTTATTAGGCTGCAATACAGGTAAGTTATAAGAAATCGCAGCCTGCTTTACCGGGGACTCTGCCAGTTTTTGTCCTCGCCCTTTAGGTCGATCAGGCTGAGTTACCACTGCAACAACATTATATTCTTCTTTAACTAATGCATCTAAACAAGGAACAGCAAAATCTGGCGTCCCCATAAATACGACTCTTAATTTTGACATATCAATTACCCCTTATGAATGGTTTTTGCTTTTTCAATAAATAATATGCCATCCAAATGATCAATTTCATGCTGCAGAGCTCTAGCTAATAAACCCGTCCCTGTAATCGCTATATTTTTACCATAACGATTTAACCCTGTAACGGTAACTTCAGAAAACCTCTCCACTTCACCAAAAACCCCAGGAACACTTAAACAGCCTTCATTACCTAACTCACAGCCTTCACTTTTTATAATAATTGGATTTATTAATTCGATCAGTTCGTCATCCACATCCAAAACAATAACCCTAAGAGATACGCCAACCTGTGGAGCGGCTAATCCAACTCCATCAGCATTATACATAGTTTGAGCCATATCATCAATAAGTTTCCTTATTTTTTTATCAACCCGAGCTACAGGCTCAGCTATTTCTTTTAATACTTTGTCACCAGCTTTTCTAATTTCCATACAGTTATAATACCCTCCTACATTGGATAAATCCTGCCCAAATTTTATCATAGAACTATATAAAAATCCACGCTTATACTAAACAAAATATTCTACATGATACTAACAGGTTCCACATCAATCATAACGTCTGGACGTATGGTTAATCCCATAGATGTTATGTGAGTCCTCACACTAGCAACATCCTTTGCTTTTATAATAATATTCATACGAAATATATCATTAAGTTTAGCAATCGGAGCAGGAAACGGCCCTATTATTTCTACAGTCTTACTATCCTCCATTAAGCTTCGCAATTCTTTTATTATTTGTTCAGCTTGGCTGCGTGCCATACTCTCTTCTTTAGCCTGAACTGTTAATTTTATCATTTGTCCATAAGGTGGATAACAAAGCGCTTTACGATACACAATCTCAGCTTCATAAAAACTTTGATAATCTTGATTAGCTCCTGCCTGTACTGCATAGTGTTCAGGGTTATAAGTCTGTACTACGACTTTTCCTGCTTTATCACCGCGCCCTGCACGCCCTGCTGCCTGAGTAAGCAACGCATACACACGCTCGGCTGCTCTAAAATCCGGTAGATTTAATATACTATCAGCGGCTATAATGCCGACTGCTGTCACATTTTTCACGTCATGTCCTTTAGCCACCATCTGTGTCCCTAGTAAAAGATCATACTCACCTTTAGCAAATGCTTCTAAAATATGATCATAGGCCATTTTTCCACCTGTTGTATCCTGATCCATTCGCACCACACGAATATGGGGAAACAACATTACTATTTCCTCTTGCAATTTTTGTGTACCTGTTCCAAAAAATCGTATATAGCGGCTATTACATTCAGGGCAAATATCCGGAACCGTTTCAATACATTGACAATAGTGACATTTCAGCTTCTTCCCTACAGAATGATATACAAGGGAAATATCGCAATGCTTACAACGTACAATATGTCCACATTCCCGGCACATGACGAAGGTAGCATAACCACGACGATTCAATAAAATAATAGCTTGCTCTCCACGACTTATCGTTTCTTGCAGCAGTTCTTGCAAGGGAAGTGATATGACACTTCGTCTCTTCTTACGTAATTCTTCCCGCATATCAACAATAGTGACTGCAGGCAAATTTGCATTAGCAATGCGTTTTGACATAAGCAACAAGGTATGTTGCCCCATTTGAGTCTGAAAATAAGTCTCAATTGCTGGCGTAGCGCTGCCCATGATGACTACCGCTCCAGATAAAGTAGCTCTCGTAATAGCGACTTGTCTTGTATGATAACGAGGTGTTTCTTCTTGTTTATACGTAAATTCATGTTCTTCATCCATAATAATAATACCAAGGTCTGACAAGGGGGCAAAAATAGCAGAGCGTGCACCAATTACAATACCAGCTTGCTTACCTCGAAGTCTCTGCCAAGCATCATAACGTTCACCAGTAGACAATTTACTATGCATCACAACAACATCATCACCAAATCGGGCTTTAAATCTTGAGACAATTTGGCTGGTAAGAGCAATCTCAGGAACAAGAACAATCGCTTGACGATTCTTTTGACGCGCAGCTGCTACTGCTTCAATATACACCTGTGTCTTTCCACTGCCAGTAACACCATGCAGTAAGAAAGATTGAAACATTCTTGCTTCCATCTTCGGCATAATTTTTTCTAATGCTTGCTGCTGCTCTATTGTTAAAGAAATATCATTCTTTACTTTACCTACATCCGCATAACTATCACGTACCACTTGAACTTTTTCAAGTTTTATAAGACCGTCCTGTACTAATTTTTTTACAGTGTCATGACTGGTATTACTCTTTTTCAATTCATCAGATGCCAATTGCCCGTGGTCTATTAAGTATTGCAGTAAACGGCATTGTGCTGGCTTTTTTGCCAACTTGCTAATTTGCTCTTGAGTTGCTTCGACATCCATTAGTAAACTCATCACCGTTTTATAACGGTGTGTACCCATTTTTTTTGCAATTGATTCAGCGACTATGATCTTATTTCTCACTAAGTATCTTATCGCTTTTAAAACGTTTGGGCCAAATTTCTTTTCCAGCTTAACGGAAAGAATAGGGCTGTGCGTCTCTATATATGATAGTACTTGGCTATATTCTGGATATTTAGCAGATAAGGCAACCAGTGTTGTTTCTGTATTCACTTCCATCTCGATAGAATAAGCAACAACACTTTTCACACCCGATTTTCCTGGAATAAATAAACGCATAGCATCTACTAAATTACAAAGATAATATTCACTAATCCATCTAGCTGTATACATCATATGTTCATCAAACCATCTGTCATTATCCAGTATATCAATAATTGGCTTTAACTCAATATGATTCAAGTCATCCTCTATCATAACAGCAATAACAAAACCTTCTAATTTACGATTTCCAAAAGGTACTAAAACACGCCACCCTGCATCAACATAATCTAAATGTTCAGGAATGCTATAAGAAAATGCTTTATTAATATTTTTAGTTGTAATGTTTATTAAAACTTGAGCAATACGTTGCATATTTACCACCATTCGCTATTAAATAATATTTTAAAAGTATTTCTTATTAGAGGATTCAGCTTTCCTATTTATATCTTAACACGTTTTTGTAGCATATATCAGCATCTTCGCCTTTATAATTATCATAAAATTAAAAAGAGGGAAGCTCATTGTTCCCTCTTTTTTTGGCTATAGAATATACAATTCTCCCATGAAATTAAGAAAAATCCTGTTAAAACAGCTAATGTACCGATTATAGGTTAGCCTCTTTACGAAGCGTTTCTGCTTTATCGATCCTTTCCCATGGCAAGTCCACATCCGTACGACCAAAATGCCCATAAGCTGCTGTCTGGCGGTAGATAGGGCGACGCAAATCTAAGGCTTTAATAATGCCTGCAGGCCGCAAATCAAAATGCTTTTTAATAAGCTCAGCGATCACATCTTCATCTACCTTAGCAGTCCCAAAAGTTTCTACCATAATCGAAACTGGATGAGCCATACCAATCGCATAGGCTAGCTGAATTTCACATTTATCTGCCAATCCTGCTGCAACAACATTTTTAGCCACATAACGTGCAGCATAAGCCGCAGAGCGGTCAACTTTGGTACAATCTTTACCAGAGAAAGCACCACCACCATGACGAGCCATTCCACCATAGGTGTCAACAATTATTTTTCGACCAGTCAAACCAGCATCACCTTGTGGTCCACCGATTACAAAACGACCTGTCGGGTTAATATAGTATTTGGTTTTCTCATCTAATAATTCTGCTGGAACAATTGGAGCAATAACTTTTTCAATCAGATCTTTCTCAATGGTAGCCAGTTCAACTTCAGGGCCATGCTGAGTCGAGATAACAATTGTATCAACGCGAAGAGGTTTGCCGTCTTCGTATTCTACTGTAACCTGAGTTTTTCCGTCAGGACGCAGATAACTTACTTCCTCATTTTTGCGTATCTCGGCTAAACGACGAGCTAATTTATGAGCTAAAGCAATTGTCAATGGCATGTATTCAGGGGTTTCATTGGTGGCATAACCAAACATCATTCCTTGGTCACCAGCTCCAATGGATTCAATCTCGTCGATCTGACCTCGTTTGGCCTCGAAAGATTTATCAACGCCTAAAGCAATATCAGCTGATTGCTCTCCAATAGAAACCAATACACCACATGTATCTCCATCAAAGCCATATTTTGCACGAGTATAGCCAATTTCTTTCACCGTGTCACGTACAATTTTCGGGATATCCACATAGCAACTCGTAGTAATTTCACCAACTACATGTACTTGTCCTGTCGTAATAAGCGTTTCACAAGCTACACGTCCCATTGGATCTTTTGCCATGATTGCATCTAATACACTATCTGAAATTTGATCTGCTATTTTATCTGGATGACCTTCAGTAACGGATTCTGATGTAAATAAAACTCTCTTTTTTTTCACAAAGCATACCCCCATTTATTAATAAACAATAAAAAACACCCATAGGGAGGGTGTTTACACTCTCCCATCTTGCGGATTATTCCACAGGAATTGGCACCGTTTTGGAATCCAAATGGTTGCCGCGGTTTCATTGGGCCAATCCCTCCACCAACTCTTGATGAGCATGTCATATAAATTTATATCAAACTAAATTTTAATGTAAAATAATGAAAAAATCAACCTAATTTCGACATTCTGAAAGAATTTTATCCAAAATAATGTTTGCCATATGCTCTTTGGACATTTTGGATAACTCTTCAATCCGTCCATCACGATATAAGACTTTTGCTATATTGTGATCTGCATTAAACCCAACGCCTGGAATAGATACATCATTAGCAATAATCATATCTAGATTTTTTTTGGCTAGCTTCTCTTGTGCATGAAGAACTAACTGCTGAGTTTCCGCAGCAAAGCCAATTAACATTTGCTTTTTTTTCAACTGACCAAGTTCTAATAAAATATCAGGATTTTTTTCTAACACAATCTGTAAGGTGTCGCCAGTCTTCTTAATTTTGTGTTCTGCAGTAGTTTGAGGACGATAATCGGCTACAGCTGCAGCCTTGATCACAATGTCACTCTCATTATAATGCGCTAATACGGCTGCCCTCATTTCTGATGCGGCTTCTACATATTCAACCTTAATTCCGCAAGCAGCTTTTAAATTGGTAGGCCCTGATATCAACGTAACAATTGCTCCTCTTGCAGCAGCAGCACTTGCTAAAGCATATCCCATTTTGCCGCTAGAGCGATTACCAATATATCTTACAGGATCAATCGCCTCTTTCGTGCCACCAGCCGTAATCAAGACTTTTTTACCTGCAAAGTCAGTTTGGACAACGATCAACTGATTAACCTTTTCTAAAATTACTTTAGTGTCAGGTAAGCGACCTATTCCCTCAACACCACATGCTAACATCCCACTCTCTGGTACCGTAAAATGATATCCTAATTCTGTTAATTTGCTGATATTTTTTTGGACGATGGGATTTAAATACATATTAGTATTCATAGCTGGAACAACTAAAACCGGGGCAGTTGTTGCCATTACCGTAGTTGTTAACATATCATCGGCAATACCATTTGCGATTTTGCCGATCAGATTGCCTGTGGCAGGCGCTAATATGAATAAATCCGCTCTACTTGCTAAGGCAATGTGCTCAACATTCCAATTGGCAACTTCAGCCCACATATCAACAACAACAGGTTGTCCACTTATTTCACGAAAAGTCAACGGCGTAACAAAGTTAGCCGCTGACTGAGTCATGATAACATATATATTTGCACCTTGCTTTTTTAATTGACTTACAAGATCTACTACTTTATAAGCAGCGATACCGCCAGCAACACCAACTACAATATTTTTACCTTTTAGCATGGAAACCTCCTATTTTATACCACTTTTGGTCCGTTCATAGGAAATTTTATCTTGCGCTACTTCTTCTAAAGCAATCGTCACCTGTTTATTAGATTTACTCTCAACTAAAGAAGTCGCCCCATCCATAATCTCACGAGCCCGTTTTGCTGCAAGTACTACTAAAGTGTATTTACTATCAACTTTAGTAACTAATACATCTAATGATGGATATATCATAGTAGTCCCCCTAAATTTTTATTTGATATTCGTTAAAATTTCTTTCACTATATTACAATTTCGTACTACTTGACACTTCTCCGCTGTAATAATAGCAGCCACTTTATTTGTTGCTACCTGTACCTTATCATTGACTACTACATAATTATAATTATGTACATAAGACAATTCATTATTTGCACAACTTAATCTATTTTTGATTACCTCTAGGCTATCTGTTCCTCGTTTATGTATGCGATTAGCCAATTCATCTAAAGATGGCGGTGCTATATAAACAAATACACCTTGCGGAAATTTTCTTTTAATCTGCGTAGCTCCCTGTGCATCAATTTCTAAAACAACATCCTTGCCATCATCTAGTAATTGTTTTACTTGGCGACAGGGTGTTCCATAAAAGTTCCCATAAACTTCAGCCCACTCTAATAGTTCATCATCTTGAATCATATTCTGAAACTCGTCACGAGATACAAACCAATAGTTAACTCCATGTTCTTCTCCAACACGGGCTTTGCGTGTAGTAGCCGATATAGAATAATGCAACCCAGGATAAGTACGCAGCAATTCTTGACAAATTGTTCCCTTACCTGCTCCTGATGGACCAGATAACACAAGTAAAATTCCTTCTTTTGCCACAACTGCGACTCCTTTCATTTTCTGCTATTCTGCAGTGTCTTCACTCGTTTCTTTACTGGCAAGACGATGCGCTACCGTTTCAGGTTGCACAGCGGACAAAATAACATGATCACTATCGGTTATAATCACGGCTCTGGTACGGCGTCCATAAGTTGCATCAATCAACATTCCCCGATCACGAGCCTCCTGGATAATCCTTTTAATGGGCGCGGATTCGGGACTTACAATCGAAATAATTCGATTAGCAGACACAATGTTACCAAACCCAATATTAATAAGTTTAATTTCCACAAAAAATCCCCCTTACGTTTGTATCCCAGTTTATCTTATATTACTCTATGTTCTGAATTTGCTCCCTGACCTTCTCAATTTCACTTTTAATTTCGACTACAATATTAGCAACATTAAAGTCATTGGCTTTAGAGGCAATTGTATTGGTTTCACGGTTAATTTCCTGCACAATAAAATCTAATTTTCTACCAACTGCATCATCAGTATTCAATGCAGCCCTAAACTGCGTTAAATGACTTTTTAAGCGCACTAACTCTTCAGTAATACTAGTACGATCTGCAAATATAGCCGTTTCTTGCAGTAACCGGCCAGCGTCAGGTTCCTCACCGACTGTAGCTAGTAATTCTCGCATACGACCTAGTATTTTCTCTTTATATTCAACCAAGACCTGAGGTGCACGCCTTTCTACTGCAGTAATATATGATTCAATACCTGTAATGCGCAAGACTAAATCCTGCTGAATGTTTCGCCCTTCTGCTAAGCGCATATTCATCAGATTAGTAAGTGCCATATCCACTGCCTGGATGAGCTTCGGCCACAAGATTAAAACATCTTCCGTTACTTCTTCAACCTTAATCACATCTGGAAATTTAGCAATCTGCTGAATATTATCATTTACTGCTATAGAAAATAAATTTCCTAAATCTTTTAAAGCATTATTATAGGCGATTGCTAGCTCTTTGTCAATTCGCACAGCCTTTTTCTTTTGTCCATATTCGTCCACCGTTATAAAAACATCAATCCGACCTCTTACTAGCAGTCTTGAGACACTACGCCGAATTTTATCTTCAAGTGGCCCCAGATTTTTCGGCATCCGGATAACAATTTCATTGTAACGATGATTTACTGCTTTGATTTCTACAATGAGTCGATGCTCACTATCTTGAAATTCTCCACGACCAAAGCCAGTCATACTTTTAATCACGTAAAATAGCTCCTCTCTTTACGGATTTTATTATTAACGATAAAATCACAATTATCCAATTCTTTTATAAATACTTCTCCATACTTCTCTTAAATCCCTTTTTCATTGAATATCTACCCACAAAGATATTACTATGATTATTTTATTTTCTCTAAGTCAAAGTAAAAATTATGTTCTTTCTGGTCAGTCGTTATAATTGATAATATTATAGGAAGGTTGGGCACAATCTCTTTTTCAAAAAAATAAAAATAGCATTGAGCATTAAATGTGGTTTGTCCTTTATCTAAATGCACTTTTTCTCCTTCTGCAGGTATGATCATCTGGTATGCCTTAATGACTCTATTATCTTGCTTAATAATAACAGTAGCATCTTTTGCAAAATCCTCTTTATCTCCAAATAAAACCGTGCTAAAACTTAATAAGCCTGAGTAATTTTCCAATACTTCTTCGCTGTCTAGTATGGCAATCTCGTGGCCATTTAAGTTTTTCTCCCTAGCATCTGTAGCTATTAACAAATAAGGAGTATACAAATAGGAGCGTTCAGTCGTATTATTTAATTTTTCAGCTTTTTCTTCATAAGAGATCCATGGCAACAAAAATTCTTGCAATGAATCTTTACTCCTTAACTTTCCATGATCCTGCGCCTCTTTAATTATATCTAAATTAATAGAAGAAATTGCTAATGTTTGGGTAACGAATACTATTGAAAAAATAATTGTCAACATAACCAATCTCATTTTAGGCACCTCGCTTTATGAAGGATACTATTTATTACAAATAATAAATCATAACAATTTCTTTATCCAGCAGCAAGTGGATAAAGAAATCCAACTTCATACATGCAGAGAAGTTGGATTTCTTACTTTCTATACAAACCTTGATCAGATTAAAATTATAAGTATGTTCCCCGGAAAACTTCCACTGCAGGACCAGACATATAGATATGATTATCTGGCCCCCATTCAATCAGTAACTGTCCCCCGTCTAATTCAACAGTAGCCTGACGATCTGTTTTTCCATTTAAAACGGCTGCAACTAATGTAGCGCAGGCTCCTGTACCACAAGCCATTGTAACACCAGCCCCTCTTTCCCAAACACGCATACGCAAGTTTTGCCTATCTAATACTTGCACAAATTCTACATTGGTTTTCTTTGGGAAGGCAGTATGCGTTTCAATTTTCGCTCCGATGTCGCTTAAGTTAATGCCAGTAATATCGTCTACGAAAAGGATACAGTGAGGATTGCCCATTGATACACCAGTGACCCAATGCTCAGTGCCATCAATTTCTAGACGTTCATTAACAACCTGTTCATCTTCATTACCAAGCATAGGTAACTGCCCACGTTTTAAACGCGGCTCTCCCATGTCGACCCGGATAGTGCTAAGCACATCATCAATAAAGATTAATTCTGGCTTAATAAGACCTGCTTTGGTTTCTAGTGTAATGTTCTTCTTATTCGTTAATCCATATTCAAAAACATACCTTGCAATGCATCTTGTAACATTGCCACACATCTCAGCCTCACTGCCATCTGAATTAAAAATTCGCATTTGAAAATCCGCTACTGTTGAAGGCAAGATAACAACTAGCCCATCAGCACCAATTCCAAAATATCGATCACAAACCTGAATTGCCATTTCATTGTAATTGTCAATCTTTTCTTCAAGTCCATTCACAATCACAAAATCATTACCTAGTCCATGCCATTTGCTAAAATTAAACTTCATATTATATTCTCCTCACTATGAATTAAATAATTATTAATGTACCCGCCCAAAAACAGAACGTGATACACGTCTACGGAAAAATAAATGTCTTGCAGCACTTATGATAAAGGTCCAGCCTGAGACAATTAAAATAACAGCCCAATCGTCTATGCCTAGTGGAACCGTGGCAAAAATCTCCTGCATAAATGGATGATAAATGACGAGCAGCTGCATTAGAAGAGAGCAGAAAGTTGCTACTATCAAATATCGATTTTTAAATATCCCTATTTCAAAGACATTGTAAACTTCTGAACGACAATCAAAAACATGAAATATTTGAGAGAAAACTAATGTGCAAAAGGCCATCGTCCT
>CAMKSY010000049.1 GCA_946415545.1 uncultured Pelosinus sp.
AACATTGCATATTTTACTACTTCTTGGCACATTCGCATCTTAAAGAGTTGCTGAGGATGGGGGGCAGCAGTAATGCTATTATCTTCTATGTCAAACATTTCGGTAATTACCTGACTAAAATTAGGTCTTCCCGGTTGCATAATTTCTATATTCTGTCCGACTTTTAAATTGTTGCGCTGCTCAATAGTGGCCATTTGAGTTGCCGGATCGTAGTCTTTAACTAAACCTATAAAATCAAAAGTTTGTTCGTAAGAAGAAGTTCCATAGATCTGATCTTCTTGGGTTGCTTTGTTGAAATAGAATCCACTAGTGTAAGCACGATGAGAAATTTTCTGTAATTCGTCCAGCCATTCAGCCTTAATACTGTATCGAGTTGGATCACTTACATAAGCATCAATAGCTTCCCGATATACCTTAATGACAGTAGCCGCGTAATGCACACTTTTCATACGTCCTTCTACCTTAAAACTATCTAAGCCACTATTAATTAGTTCTGGAATATGAGGAAGTAAGCATAAGTCTTTTGAGTTGAAAATGTACGTCCCACGCTCATCCTCTATAACAGGATAGTACTCTCCCGGACGTTTTTCTTCCACTAAGTTAAATTTCCAGCGACAGGGTTGGGCACACTGACCTCGATTTGCATCACGATCAGTAAAATAATTGCTCATTAAGCAACGTCCTGAATAAGAAATACACATAGCGCCATGAACAAATGCTTCTAGTTCAATAGTAACTTTATTACGAATTTCAGTAATCTCTGTCAATGAAAGCTCCCTTGCTAATACTACTCGATTAACCCCTAATTGCTGCCAGAATAGTACAGATGACCAATTAGTATTATTAGCTTGAGTACTGATATGTATGGGCAGATTAGGGGCAACTTCTCGGATCATACGGTATACACCTAAATCTGCGACAATAACTGCATCGACATGGCAATCAGATAAAAATCGAATATAATCTGGCAATGCAGGTAAATCTTCATTATGGGGGAATATATTTACTGTTACATATGCTTTTTTCTGCAAGCTATGAGCAAATTCAACTCCATTTTTAAGTTCATCTTCTGTAAAGTTATCACTAAATGCTCGCAATCCAAAAGACTTTCCTGCCAAAAAAACTGCATCTGCACCATATAAAAGAGCCATCTTGAGTTTCTCAAGATTACCTGCTGGTGCTAAAAGTTCTGGTTTTTTCACTTTTTATTCGCTCCTTGATAATAAGAAATAGCTACGCCGTCACCTTCATAATATATCGTAGTAGAAAATCTCGGATCCGTATTCACAAATTGTAAATATTCTTTTAGACGCTTAACAATTGTTTTATAGCGCCGCAAGGGAGGAGCTTCACTCATGACCATTCCCCGAAACAATACATTATCTGCTATTACAACAGCACCATTAGAAAGATTATCTATGATTTTGTATAGATAATCAAGATAATGTCCTTTAGCTGCATCGATAAATACCATATCAAATTTGCCTTCAAGCTGTGATAAAATAGTACCAGCCTCTCCATCTAAAAGCTGAATTTGTTCGCTCTTACCAGCTCTAGCAATATAATTAAAGGCAATATCAATACGAGCAGCGTCTTGTTCAATTGTAATAATTTTACCATCTTCAGGCATATAATGAGCCATAAGCAAAGCGGAATAACCAATTGCAGTGCCTATTTCTAAAATTGATTTTGGGTTATTCGTTTTTACAACATCAATTAATCGGTTACTGCTTATTTTATTAATAATTGGTACATTGTATTCAGCAGCATATTCTTCTATTTCTTTAAATAAATCCAATATATCACCTCTATTATTTACGAACCTCGTCAATTGCTGCAAGATGCTCTTCATATGTTGTGCTAAAATGATGTGCGCCCTGCTGATCAGCAACAAAATATATAAATTGAGTTTCTTTAGGATATAAAACAGCATTAATTGCTGCGATTCCAGGATTTGCAATAGGTCCAGGAGGCAAACCCATATGCTGGTACGTATTATAAGGCGATGGAATCTCAGTATCTTGTACTGAAAGCTCTGCTTTTGGATAGCCTAAAATATACTGAATCGTAGCACAAGACTGCAACGGCATTCCTAAATTCAAACGATTGATAAATACTCCAGCAATAACTGGGCGATCAGCTTCTATCTGCGCTTCTTTCTCCACCAAAGAAGCCAAAATAATAACATCCTTAATTGAAAGGCCCATTTGATTTGCTCTTAATCGCATACTCTCACTGAATTCTTTATCAAATTGCGATATCATCATACTCAATAATTGTTCCTCTGTTGTCCCTTTAGTAACTTGATACGTATCCGGAAAAATATAGCCTTCAGCCTTATATATTACATTGGAATTCTGATTTTCCATATAAGGAAAAGGAGTAGCCTTCTGTGCCAGCTGTTGAAATTTTTCTGCACTGCCTAATTGTTTTTCTTGTACTAGTTTTGCAATTTGGCCAACCGTATATCCCTCTGGTATAGTGATTTGTTGATATAACGTTTGTCCCCTTGCCAACATAACAATAATTTGCTGTACAGTCATATTCTTAGATATAATATATTCACCAGCCTGTAAGGAATTTGCTAAGCCTTGAGTTTTTGCAATGACATGAAATATAAAAACGCTTTTTATAGCACCTTGCTCTTTTAAAAGCTCACCAATCTCATTGGCTGCCATACCAGGTTTAACAGAAATTACAAATGTCTCTCCTGGTGGAGAAGTAACAGGCTGTGTCAACTTATATATAATACTTCCCAAACAAAGACAAATTAACACCAATACAATATGCCATCTAAACTGCCTCAACCTATACATCATAGGATACTTCACCTCTGTTTGTATCTATTTTTATAAAAAGAATAATTATATCTAAAATGAAATTACTCTAAAAGTCTTCTTTATTATACACAAAAAGACAAAAAAAGACTAGGCTTCTGCCAAGTCTCAGACTAGGCGAAAGCCTTCGTTTAAAAAATTTTAATTATCATTGTTTCAACTGAAAAAGATGAAGCCTATTCGGCTTCATCTTCTACCATTAATTCTTCATAAGCTTTGCGAACTTCTTCAAACTCTTCATCGGTAGGATCGACATATATTTCCTCGCCATTTTCGTCAGTATCAATGCGCGCAATATATACATCAACTTCATCTTCAGAACAACCGCATCCAGCACTACATCCGCAATCTTCTTCCTCTTCACCATCTTCAATGGGAATCAAAATAGCATACTGCTTGTCACCAACTGGAACAATCATTTCCTCACGATAATAATATTCATTACCCTCTTCATCAGTCATAACGACTACGAGCTCTTCATCCAATTCTTCGAGGTCATCTTTTTCAATATCAGCCATTCATTTCACCTCTTCCTTTTAATGTACATGTAATTTTATCTTAGAAAAGTTATCCTGTCAAGGAAGTTATTAACAAGATAAACTATCTAGATACCCCTGTAAAATAAATACTGCTGCCATCTTATCAATCACCTTTTTGCGCTTCGCACGACTTACATCGGCAGCAATAAGTGCTTTTTGCGCTCCAACAGTAGATAAACGCTCATCCCATAAAACTACTTTTACGATAGGGAACGTCTCAGCTACTCGATTCGCAAAGGTTTGCATTAATTCACCTCTAGGACCAATAGAACCATTCATATTTTTAGGTAAACCAATAAGGATTGTCCCAACCTCATACTCAGTAATAATTTCATTTAAACGATTAAGATCTCTTTCCAATGAGGTACGATGAATCACCTCAATACCTTGTGCTGTTAATAATAACAAGTCACTTGCTGCCACACCAATCGTTTTGTCGCCAACATCAAGAGCTAGTATGCGCATTTATCCTCCCACTATACCTATAGCTATTATTTATCTTTGAGATATGCTCTTACCAACTCTTCTAGAAGTTCATCCCGTTCTAATTTGCGTATTAAACCACGAGCATTATTATAGCTGGTAATGTATGTAGGATCTCCAGATAACAAATAACCGACTAATTGGTTAATTGGATTATATCCTTTGGTCTTTAACGACTGATATACAGCATTAAGTACCATAGCTGCATTGTTTTCTTCATTGTCCACACGAAACATCATAGTATCTTCCGATATATTAGGCATTGAGCATCCTCCTCTCTTATATTATCTCCGCCTCTAACCATTATATTCTACCTTGACTAGTTATTTCCTCTACAAAAATAAAAATACTTATACCGTTATAGTTAGTAATCATTTAATACAAACGAAAAGTGTACTTAGAGAGAGTTTTAATTCTAAGTACACTTTTGTGCTATTTAACTTGATTTTTAATAACTTCTAGAGTAAACTGCAATGCGTCAGAAATCTTTTCTGGCTGCCTGCCGCCAGCTTGCGCCATATCGGGGCGACCGCCACCGCCGCCTCCAGTTATTTTGGAAACTTCTTTTACAATATTACCAGCATGAACACCTTTATTAATCGCTTCTTTCGTTGCCATCGCAACAAAATTAACTTTATCACCATGAATAGATCCAAGGGTTACAACACCGCATTGTAAGCGATCACGTACCATATCAGCAATTTTACGTAAACCCTCTATATCATTTATAGTGACCTGACCTACAACAACTTGCACGCCATTAACCTCTTGTACCTTGGCTAATAAATCCATTACTTCACTATGGGCTAATCTACTAGTAAGAGCAGCTAGTTCAGTTTCTAATTCTTTAACACGGTTGATAATACTTTCTGCTTTTATAGCAAGTTCTTCAGGGCGTGATTTTAATTTTATCGCGCTGCTTAATAACATTTGCTCTCGCCCATTAATATATTCTATAGCTCCACTACCTGTTACGGCCTCAATTCTTCGAATCCCGGAACCAATACCCGCTTCACTAATGATCTTAAACAGACATATTTCAGATGTATTCACAACATGACTGCCACCACATAATTCTTTACTAACGCTGCCAACAGAGACAACTCTAACTGTTTCACCATATTTTTCGCCAAATAATGCTACCGCGCCCATTTCTTTGGCTTTTTCCTGCTTAGTTTCTATGATAGAAACAGAAATATTTTCTAAAATTGCTTGATTTACTAATTTCTCTATTTCCAGGAGTTGCTCTGAAGTAACTTGAGAAAAATGTGAAAAATCAAAACGTAATCTTTCAGGGCTTACTAGCGACCCAGATTGATTTACATGGTTACCCAATACTTGTTTTAAAGCCGCATGCAATAAATGAGTAGCCGTATGATTACGAGCAATTTCACGATGTCTATTTTCATCAACTTTAAATTTTACAATATCTCCAACTCTGAACAAGCCCTCAGTAACATTCCCAACATGATACGTAGTACCATTTACTAGTTTTTTAGTAGCCGTAATTTTCATTTTTCCTAATGAACTTTCAAGGAAACCAGTATCACCAACTTGGCCACCACCTTCTGCATGAAAAGAAGTCACATCCAGAATAAATGCTACATCTTCACCATCATGTACTTCATCAGCTAAAATACCATTCTTCCAAGCAAGTATAATGCTTCCATTTTCAGCCTGCTCATCAACTATGAGCTTTTCTGTTTCCAGATGAGATAAATCTGGAATAATCATCTGCTCTTCATGCTCCTGGCGAGCAGCTCTCGCGCGCTCGCGTTGTTCTTTCATTGCAGAATCAAAATTCGGTTTATCTAGCTGCATGTCATGTTCTTCTAAGATTTCCAAAGTCAGCTCCCAAGGAAAACCAAAAGTATCGTACAATTTAAATGCAGTAGCACCATCCAGTACAGAAATATTCAATTCTTTCAACTTTTGAATGTGGCCATTCAATAATTCCATACCTTGTACTAATGTTGTCTGAAAGCGTTCTTCTTCTAACTGAATCACTTTCTTAATATAGGATTGCTTTTCTACTAAATCGGGATACGCTTCAGCAAAAATAGCATTGACAATATCAACCATCGGAACCAAGAATATTTTTTCAATTCCCAGCAAGCGGGCATGACGAACTGCTCTACGTAAAATACGACGCAGTACATATCCTCTGCCCTCATTGGAAGGCAATATGCCATCACCGATCATTACCGTCATACTACGAATATGATCGGCAATTACTTTTAATGAAATATCAGTTTTATTATTGAAACCATATTCAACATTTGCTACGTTTGCTGCATGCTCAATGAGCGGAAATAATAAATCTGTTTCAAAATTTGATCTTTTATTCTGTAATACAGAAGCAATACGTTCAAGTCCTGCACCTGTATCAATATTTTTCTTTGCTAAAGGAGTATAATTACCAGTTTCATCACGGTCGTACTGTGTAAATACTAAATTCCAAATTTCTAGAAAGCGGTCACAATCACAACCTACTGCACAATCAGATTTATTACAGCCTCGTTCCTCACCTAAATCAAAATAAATTTCAGAACATGGGCCACATGGTCCAGGACCGATTTCCCAAAAATTATCCGCCATTCTAATGATTCGATCGGCTGGTATATGTATATCATTATGCCATATTGCAAATGCTTCATCATCTTCTGTATGAATCGTTATCCACAATTTATCTTTAGGCATTTCTAAATGCTCAGTAATGAATTCCCAAGCCCAAGCGATCGCTTCTTTTTTAAAATAATCGCCAAAAGAAAAGTTGCCTAACATCTCAAAAAAAGTGTGATGACGAGCAGTACGACCCACATTCTCAATATCACCTGTACGCACACATTTCTGACTCGTGCTGATACGCGGATGGGGCGGATTCATTTTACCAGTAAAAAAAGGTTTAAATGGTGCCATACCTGCACCAACTAATAACAATGTAGGATCGTTCTCAGGAATCAATGGATAACTTTGCAAAATCAAATGATCTTTACTTTTGAAAAAATCTAAAAATTTCTTACGTAGTTCATTTCCACTTATATAATTCAAGTTTCTCAACCTCCAGATAGTTAGGCATACTCTCGTTCGACATTATACATAAATTATCGCGTGATGTCAATTAATGGCTGCCTTAAAGCAACACTTTAACAATATGACGGATTAATACTTTTCCAATTGCTGCAACTGGAACACCAAGCAACATTCCAATAATTCCAGCCACTTCACCTCCAACAAAAACAACAAAAATAACACTTAACGGATGAAGCCCAATATTTTCGCCAATGATTTTAGGATGAATAATATTACCTTCAACTTGCTGAATAATAAAAAAGAGTAAAATAACTTTTATCGTCAGCCACGGTGAGTCCAATAAGGCCAGCATGACTGCTGGTGAAGCCCCTATAATTGGACCAAAATAAGGAATTACGTCGAATAAGGCTGCTAATATGCCAATAATTAGAGCAAACTTAACCTGCAGCAAATACAAGCCGATTGTTACGAACACACCAATAATGCAAGCTACTAATAATTGACCTCGGATAATTCCCCCTAGAACTTTGTCTACATCCCGAAAAAATAAAATTAACTCTGCTCGCCAGCGACTTGGCAGTAATACTAAAATCTCACTTTTAATTTTATACCAGTCATGAAGAAGATAAAAAGCTAGAATTGGACTAATGGCCAAACCGACAGAATGACTAATAATTTTAATAATAAAATTTACCACCTGCTCCATAAACTCCTGCATTTCATTTTCTAATAACAATAAATTATTGTCAATTGCGATGCGCAAATAATAAGGAAGTGCAGAATTTTGATATTGTGACTGCATTTGTGTTAATAGCTTATTAATATTTTCTATCATCAGTGGTAAATCCAAGGCAAAAGACTGTAACTCTTTTATAAATAAAGCAAGTAACTTACTTCCTCCAATAATAACAACACCAAATAAAACAATATATACAACAATAATTGCCCACAATCTTCCTATGTTTTTTTTCTCTAAATAACATACTGCAGGATTTAATAAATAAGCTAGAAACAAGCCAATGATAAAAGGATATAGTGCATTATGCACCATCCAAATGAAATAAAAGAAACTGATTAGAATTACAGTAATAAGAGTAATTCTAACTACCGATTTAGTTACTAACATAACAATCACTCCATCATCATATCGTCACACCTTCTGGCGGGTACAAATAAAAGGGAGACCCTCAGGCCTCCACTTTATCTAAAATAATGTATCTTACGCGATACATTACCATTTTACTGTGTAACTGTTTCCATTGGGTCTAAATAAAGTGTTAATGTTCCATCTGGCTGAACACTGAAAATTTTAATATCATCTCCACGAATAATAAACTCTATACAACAATCCCAACAATAATATTGTGCTGCTCCCACTTTGCCAATTGCCCGATTACTGTTACACACTGGGCAAGCTGTCATACATATACACCTCTCATAATAGAATAATAGCTTCCATATTCTTTACTCTTCTTTATGAAGTAATTTCGCCATTTCTCCTGGAACAATTACAGTATCTTTTCCAACAATTTGTGCTTTAGGCAGTGGCATTATCCTACGACCATATAGTAAATCACTGACTAAACTATCCGATATTTGATACCATTTCATCTCGCCAGTACTAGTATCGAAAAAAATATCAACTAGTATACCTAATCGCAGTCCATCTTCTGTAATAACTTCTTTTTTAAATAAGTCTTTTACATAGTATTTGCTTGCTATTTCAAAAATAGAGGCACATTGGTGTATAACAGAGTGATTACGTACCATAACAGCATCACGACCTATACTTAAAAGGTCAACATAAGAAATCCCC
The DNA here is from genome assembly GCA_946415545.1 of uncultured Pelosinus sp. Taxonomy (GTDB): domain Bacteria; phylum Bacillota; class Negativicutes; order DSM-13327; family DSM-13327; genus Pelosinus. The sequence continues at coordinate 8,709 of CAMKSY010000049.1, forward strand.
ATTTCAAACGAACTAGGTTTTTCTTCATCAATTGTTATACCAGATACTCTTGCCTCTTCCATATGTAAAACTACATCTTTTATTTGGCCAATTTGCTTGCCTGTCTCAGTTTCTAATAATGGCAGTCCAACTAGATCTTGCAATCTGTGCATAAAAAGGGCCTCCAAATGTAGATTGTAGTCCTAGTATTACCCAAATCTCTTATTTTTATAATAGTTAAAGGTTCTTATTATTCTCAAAAACACCAAAGGGCTTGGCATAATGCCAAGCCCTTTCCGTAAAGCCTGTCCTTTATATTCTCAAACCGAATTTTTAATAATACCTCCACCAATGACCATGTCACCATCATAGAAGACTACTGACTGCCCCGGTGTAATAGCGCGCTGTGGCTCAAAAAATTTTACATGTACACTGCCTTTCGTCAGAGGAGTCACAATAGCAATTCCTTCACGAGATCCATAACGAATTTTAGCCGAAACTGTAATTGGTTTTTCTAAACGATCAATTGTAATAAAATTTAAATCTTCTGCAATGAGTTCAGAAGAAAATACATCCTCATTAGAGCCAACAATAACCTGATTGTTGGCAAAATCCAATTTTACTACATACAGCGGCTTTCCTGCTGCAATACCTAATCCTTTACGTTGGCCAATCGTGTACAATGGCAGACCTTGATGTTGTCCTACTATTTTTCCATGTACATCAATTATATTACCTGGACGCAAAGAATCTGGCGATTTTTCTGCTAAAAACCCTTTATAATCATCATCTGGAACAAAACAGATCTCTTGACTTTCAGGTTTATTAGCAACAGATAATCCAAACTCAGCTGCTAATTCTCTTGTTCTTACTTTCGTATAATCACCTAAAGGCATCAAAAAATGTTTTAGGGTATTTTGATTCAGATGGTATAGAGCGTAGGATTGATCTTTCGTATGATCGATCCCTTTACTTAATGTATGCCTACCTAATGTATCATTATACCCGATACGAGCATAATGACCAGTAGCAACATACTCAGCACCTAAAGCTAATGCCTTTTGCAATAAACCTTCAAATTTAACATAACGATTACAAGCAATACAAGGATTCGGAGTCTTTCCTGCTCCATATTCGGCTACAAAATAGTCAATAACAGTGTCTTCAAACATTTCACGAAAATTTAAGACATAATACGGTATGCCTATTTTATCAGCAACCCTGCGGGCATCATCAACTGCACTTAGCGAACAGCATCCGCGATTTTCAGCATCACTTTCTGGCACATCTTTATCCCATATTTGCATAGTGGCACCAATGACATCATATCCTTGTTGCACCAAAAGGGCGGCAGTTAAAGAACTGTCCACCCCTCCGCTCATCGCTACAAGAACTCTTGGTTTTGTACTCATGAATTAAATCACTTTCCTTTTTTGCTGATATAGTCTTTAATCGCTTCATGTAATGCATCAGCTGCTAAATTGGAACAGTGCATTTTAGCGGGTGGAAGACCATCTAGAGCTTCAGCAACTGCATCATTTGAAATTTTTAAAGCTTCATCAAGGGTTTTTCCCATTACTAACTCTGTTACCATACTACTAGTAGCAATGGCGGCACCACAGCCAAAAGTTTTAAATTTCACATCTTTAATAATATCATCTTGAACGTCTAAATAAATTCTCATTATGTCTCCACATTTGGCATTGCCAACTTCTCCAATACCATTAGCGTTTTCTATTTCACCCACATTACGAGGATTTGTAAAATGATCCATTACTTTTTCAGTATACATAAAAAGCATCCCCTTTCAAATAAATTAAATTAATGATGATCGCATTGGCTACAAGGATTATTAGCTGCTAATTTGGAATTGGCATTTAGTGGAGACATACTTCTCAATCTCTCCAGAATTTGCGGCAATACTTCTAAGCAATAATTGATATCATCTTCTGTATTTCCACGTCCTAAGGAGAGTCGAAGTGAACCGTGCGCGACTTCATGTGTAAGACCCATAGCTAATAAAACATGAGATGGATCAAGAGATCCTGAAGTGCATGCTGAGCCACTTGATGCTGCAATACCTTTCAAATCAAGATTTAAAAGAAGAGATTCCCCTTCCACATATAAAAAACTGATATTTACGTTGCCAGGTAAACGATTCTCTTTATGCCCGTTTAGCTTAATATCAGAAATCTTTTCTTGGATTCCTTTGATCAGTTTATCCCTTAAATTTGTAAGATGTGAAATTCTTTGATTTAATTCAATCCTGGCCAGATCGGCAGCTTTTCCTAATCCTACAATACCAGGTACATTTTCTGTTCCCGGTCTTAGTTTGCGTTCTTGAGAACCACCATGCTGGGTAGATTCAATTTTTACACCCTTACGAATATAAATAGCTCCAATACCTTTTGGACCATATAATTTATGCCCTGACAAACTAAGGAGATCAATATTTAGTTCATTCACATCAATATGACAGTTTCCTACAGCTTGTACTGCATCTGTATGAAAATATATATTTTTTTCTTTTGCTAGTTGTCCAATCTCTTTAATAGGCTGAATCGTACCTACTTCATTATTAGCAAACATTACACTAATGAGTATTGTCTTATCAGTAATAGCATTTCTTACATCTTCTACGTTAACCATAGCATTTTCATCAACTGGTAAATAAGTAACAGTAAAACCTTGTTTTTCTAAGTATTCACAGGCGTGCAATACGGCATGATGCTCAATCGCTGTAGTAATAATATGATTTCCCTTTTTTCGATTAGCAAAAGCAATTCCTTTTAATGCAAGATTATCTGACTCTGTGCCCCCACTAGTAAAAAATATTTCATTTGCAGCAGCACCAAGTAAAGCAGCTACACTCTGTCTTGCTTCTTCTACTGCCTTACGAGTTTCTCGACCAAAAGAGTGAACACTAGAAGGGTTGCCAAACTTTTCTGTCATATATTCTAGCATTACCTTTGCTACTTCCCTATCCACCGGTGTAGTAGCCGAATGATCAAAATAAATCCTTTCCATTATCACATACATCTCCTTGTAATTGTTCTTCTTGGCACAAATCAGCAAGAGAAATTGAATCTAAAACAGAACTTATACTGTCGCAAACTTTAGCCCAAACACCACGAGTTACACAAATTTCAGCTCGCTCGCAATAGTCATTGTCCTCTGCATCTGTTAACAAACAATCAACTAAGACAATTGGACCTTCCATCGTTCTTATAATATCGCCAACTGAAATTTTTTCAGGTTCCTTACTTAAAGAATATCCGCCTTGAGCTCCACGAATACTTTTAACATATCCAGCATTGCGCAAAGTACTCATAAGTTGTTCTAAGTAATTTTCAGAAATTTTTTGCCGCTGTGCGATACTTTTTAAAGATATCGGTCCCTCTCCATAGTGCATGGCTAAATCATACATGGCCGCCACACCATAACGTCCTTTAGTAGATATTTTCACATTAGCCTCTCCTCTTTGCTATAACCTAGTATTCCTAGTAGCATAGTAGGTTTTCTTATTTATTAATATACCAAAATATTTATAGAATGTCAAAATGAATTATTTATTTCTTGATAATTTCTTCTTTACCATTTTTGCTAGGTTTATAATATACCGTACCAGCCAATGCATCTGGCAAATATTGTTGTTTGACAATATTCCCCTCATAATCATGGGGATATAAGTAATTTGCACCATGGCCTAATTTCTCGGCACCATGATAATGTGAATCTCGTAAATGAGAAGGAACTTGCCCACAATTTTTTTGTTTAAGATCATTAATTGCCTGATCAATAGCAATATAGCATGCATTACTTTTTGGTGCTGTAGCAATGTAAATTACAGCCTGTGACAAAATAATCCTCGCCTCAGGCATGCCAATGAACTGAACTGCTTGAGCGGCAGCCATTGCGACAACTAGAGCCTGAGGATCGGCATTACCAACGTCTTCAGATGCACAGATAACGATACGCCTAGCAATAAACTTAACATCTTCTCCTGCAGCAACCATTCGTGCCAAGTAATGTACTGCAGCATCAGCATCCGATCCACGCATACTCTTAATAAAAGCTGAAACGATATCATAATGATGATCTCCGGATTTGTCATAAGGTTGTATTCTTTCACCCACTACTTCTTTGAGAACGGAAAGTGTTATTTTTTTTGTGTTCATTGAATTCATCATAGTGGCTGATTGCTCTAGAATGTTTAATGCTACCCGTGCATCACCACCTGATAGATCAGCGATGATTGACAATGTTTCTTGATCATACACAAAATTATACTTTCCTAAGCCACGTTCATGATCGGCAATGGCCTGTTCCATAATTTCTACGAGCTCTGCTACTCCAAGAGATTTTAAACGAATCACTCTCATTCTAGACAGTAAAGCAGCATTTACTTCAAAATAAGGATTTTCAGTTGTTGCACCAATTAAAATGATTCTGCCATCTTCTACATAAGGTAGTAATACATCTTGCTGTCCTTTATTGAAACGATGTATTTCATCAATGAAAACAATCGTGCGCTGTCGATAAAATCCAAGCCGTTCTTGTGCAGCTTCGACAATTTTACGAATATCAGCAATGCCTGCTGACACAGCGTTCAATTTTTCAAAATGACTACCAGTACTATTAGCAACAATTTGCGCTAAGGTTGTTTTCCCTGTACCTGGTGGTCCAAATAAAATCATTGAAGGAAGATTATCACCATCAATCATCTTTCGTAAATATTTATCTTCACCGATAATATCATTTTGTCCAATAAACTCATCCAAAATTCTTGGACGCATACGCACAGCTAAAGGAGCTGCTTGCTTATTCTCTACTTGATTGGAATATGAAAATAAATCCATAATACCACCTTCGCTCAAAAAATTTAGTAAAACACTACAAAATTCCATTTTATTACATTATATTTCAATTACTATTTTTCTTTGACTTTATATACAGCTTTTATTATACTTTATATAAGTACTTGTAGTAACTTGTATTTTTAAAAATTAATTTGAAATCTATTGATTAAAGGACGGATAATAAAAGTTATGGAAGAAATTCTTCGCCAACTTCTTGCAGGTCAAAAACTAATTACAGAACGTTTTGATCTTATTGACCAACAACTTGATACATTAACAGAGGGACAAGCCTCTATCAATGACAGGCTTGATAGTTTGCAAGACGATCTCCTTAGCCTAAGCAGCGACGTCTCCAATCTTAAAGGTGATGTATTAGCTATTCGTAAGGATACCACAACCTTGAAAAAAGATACCAGCTCTATAAAAAAAGACTTACGTTATGCTTGGGAAGATATTCAAAGATTGGACAAGCGTGTACATATTCACGAAAGCTTAATCGCTAAATAACGTAATCTCCATTTGATGGTTAATCCTAACTTTATAATCAATTAAGCCGCTCTAAATCTCGCTTATAAAAGAGGAGATTTTTGAGCGGCTTTTGTCTGTATTAAAATAAAAACAATACTCCACCATGCCGTAGGGCTAGTGTTTTGAACCTGCTTAAGCAGGTGGGTGCCCTCCTGCTCACATTAGGTTTCCCTAAAGGGCATACTGCAGTAAGCAGAGATAAGCTCCCTAATACAATGTGTTGGATCAAAACATCTAACGTTTACGTACACAGTAGAGTCATTTCTTTCTTAAAATTATAGTAACAAATCCATAACTAAATAGCAAGAAAGAGAGCAAGGAACATTTTACCATTCCTCGCTCTCTTTCTTGCTAATTTCTTTAAGCTTTGGCTTTTGATGAAACCGTTGTCTTAATTGACAGCTCCCTTAATTGCTTAGCATCAACCTCAGATGGTGCTTGCGTCATTACATCAGTAGCACTTTGGTTTTTCGGGAAAGCAATTACATCCCGGATAGAAGAACGTTTTGCCATTAACATAATAAGCCGATCTAATCCGAAGGCAATTCCACCATGAGGTGGTGTGCCAAACTCAAATGCCTCAAGCATGTAACCGAATTTGGCTACAGCTTCTTCTTGCGATAATCCAATTGCCGTAAAGACACGCTCTTGTAGTTCACGATTATAAATTCTCATGCTGCCGCCACCGATTTCAGTACCATTAAGTACCATGTCATAGGCTTTTGCTTTGATACGACCAGGATCGCTTTCTAGATATTGTATATCTTCTTCTCTTGGGGAAGTGAACGGATGATGCATAGCAACCCAGCGATTTTCTTCTTCGTCATATTCAAACATTGGAAAATCTACAACCCACAAGAACGATAGCTTATCCTCATCAATCAAGTTAAGGCGACGAGCCATTTCTAAGCGTAGCTGACCTAATGCATTAGCGACGATAGATGGTTTATCTGCAACAATAAGCAACAAATCACCAGTTTCGATTTCAGCATCTTTGGCAATTTTCTCCATAATATCTTCAGACAAGAATTTAGTAATGGCAGACTTAATGCCATCAGTAGTATAACTAATCCAAGCTAATCCTTTCGCACCATAAATTGAAACATACTCAATTAAACCATCAAGTTCACGCCTTGGAGCATGGGCATATCCTTTAACATTTATTGCTTTTACTTGCCCCCCGTTTGCTAATACAGCTTCAAATACTTTAAAGTTTGAACCTTTAACAGCATCGGAAAGATCAATAAGTTCCATATCAAAACGCACATCAGGCTTATCAGAACCAAAACGACTCATTGCCTCATCATAACTCAAACGCAAGAATGGAGTCTGCAGTTCAGCACCAATCGCTTCCTTAAATAATTGAACTGTCATCTCTTCCATCATGGGCAAAAGATCTTCACGGTCAACAAAAGACATTTCAATATCAAGCTGCGTAAATTCAGGCTGCCGATCAGCTCGTAAATCTTCATCACGGAAACAGCGTGCAATCTGGAAATAACGCTCCATACCCGCAACCATTAGCATTTGTTTAAAAATCTGAGGAGATTGAGGCAACGCATAGAACTTCCCAGAATTCACACGACTTGGCACTAAATAATCTCTAGCACCTTCTGGAGAACTCTTCATAAGTACAGGTGTTTCAATTTCCATAAAACCATTATTATCAAAAAAGTCCCGCATGCTTTTAGTTACGCGATGTCGCAGCATTAAATTTCTTTGCATCTCTGGGCGGCGTAAATCCAAATAGCGATATTTTAAACGTAAATTCTCATCTACATCAATATTATCCTGAATATAAAATGGCGGAGTTTTTGCAGCATTTAAGACTCTAAGCTCTGCAGCATACACTTCAATCTCACCGGTTGCAATATTAGCATTTATTGTAGATGCATCTCGCAATTTTACAGTACCACGAACTGCTAAAACAAATTCAGAACGAACTGATTCTGCTTTCCTAAAGGATTCAATATCTACCTCCTGAGAAAAGACAACTTGTACAAAACCAGAACGGTCTCGCAAATCAATAAATATTAATCCCCCATGGTCACGACGACGTGCCACCCATCCACATAATACAACTTCTTGTCCTACATTTTCTTTGTTTAGAAAATCACACGAATGTGTTCGTTTTAAACCTACCATTGTTTCCATATTAAGCCTCCAAATCTAATTCTATCTTTTGCTGTACTTCATCCATGCTCACTAATTCTTGCACACCAGTTAGCATATTTTTTAACATGACTTTGTTTTGCGCAGCTTCTTCGTCACCAATGATAGCAACAAATTTAGCCGAATACTTATTAGCCTGCTTCATCTGCCACTTGATACCTTTTCCCATAAAATCCATTTCGGCAGTTGTACCCTTTTCACGCAGCTTACATAATAGTTTAAAAGCAATTCCTTGCATATCGATTCCCATTGGGGCAACAAACACATCGACGCTGTTTGAAATGACGGGCAATAAATTTTGCTTTTCCAAAGCCAACAGGATACGTTCTATACCAATAGCAAAGCCAATACCTGGAGTTGACGGTCCTCCGCACTCAGCAACCAAACCATCATATCTGCCGCCACCACATACAGCGCTTTGTGCTCCAAGAGGTGCATATTGAATCTCAAATGCAGTTTTCGTATAATAATCCAATCCACGAACTAAGCGAGGATTTAGAATAAAGTCAACTTCCGCTTGAGTTAACAATGATTTTAAATGATTAAAATGTGTACTGCATTCTTCACATAAACAATCTGCAATATGAGGAGCACCTTGAGTTTGTTCTGTACATTTTTCTTTCTTACAATCAAGCACTCGCATAGGATTACGTTCAAACCTTGATTGACAATCTGAGCATAAATTTGCAGTTTTCTCTCGCAAAAACGCCTGTAATTTTTCACGATAAATAGGCCGGCATTGAGGACATCCAACAGAATTTAAATATAAAGTTAAATCATCTAGTCCCAATTTTCTTAGTAATTGAACTGCTAGCATAATAATTTCAGCATCAATAGCTGGTCCCTTAGATCCTAATGCTTCTACGCCAAATTGATGAAATTGACGATATCTTCCTGCTTGAGGACGGTCATATCTAAACATCGGTCCTATAT
>CAMKSY010000050.1 GCA_946415545.1 uncultured Pelosinus sp.
TATGTAGAATTATCATAAACAAGCTGGGTTTGCTACATAAGGAGAACATACCCTGGATAGGAGGTAACAGAAATTCAGCAAATGTTGTTAAATGATGTCAAGGAAAATATGATTTTAGCTCAAGATATAGTCGATAGATATGGTAGGACACTCGTAACAGCAGGTACGCCATTAAAACAGGAATTAATTAATTTACTCAAAAAGCATAAAATCCTTTCTATTTCTGTACATGATGATAAAACTAATAATTACGAAATTAGTAAAGCACATGATTTTATCAATATGGATACTAGGTTAAAATTAATTTCAAATGTTGAAGATGCTTTTAACAGCACTGATGGTTTAGTTCGACATTTAACACAATTGCAGAATTATATAAATGATATTGTATCTACATTAGCGAAAAATAAAAATGTTCTTATGTATTTAGATGACGTTAATTCTTCTAGTGATTATTTATTTATGCATAGCGTCAATGTAGGTCTTTTTTCAATAATTATCGGTATCGCGATGGATTTACCTTATGATGAATTATGCCTTTTAGGTATGGGCGGATTGTTGCATGATTTTGGAAAAACTAGAATCACAAAGTATATTTTAGATAAGCAAGGTCAACTTACACCAGAAGAGTTTAACGAAATTAAAGAACATGCTGCTCTTGGTTATAATATTCTTAAAATAGATACTTATCTAGATTATCGTGTTACATTTATGGCATTGCAACACCATGAACGCTGTAATGGCAGTGGTTACCCCTGGGGAGTATCAGGGCATCAGATTCATCCATTATCACGAATTGTAGCTGTTGCAGATGTTTATGATGCGTTGACTACAAATCGAGTATACCGCTCACGTCTGAGTTCTTTCGAGGCAATGGAAATTATTAACAAAGGCAATGAGATTCATTTTGATTCAAATGTAATAGAAGCATTTAATCGCATTGTTATTCCTTATCAGATTGACAGTAATGTCAAACTTACGAATGGTATAGAAGGTAAGGTTCTTAGACTCAATAGTAGTAATTTAGGACGCCCGTTAATTTTGACACCGACCGGCATTATAAATCTACTATATGAACCAGAGATTGCTATTATTGCTGCAAGTTACTAAAAACTTGGCTAAGGCCAAGTTTTTAGTATTATATGCTTATAAATTAGAAAAAGTGATATAATAGAAAACAAACTTATCGCTATTTTTTGCACTAAACCATTAATTATAAATTAAGGAGACAAACATGGATATTAATAATTTGCGCAATGTATTGCAAGATTTTCAAGCAAGTCGATTATCTCTGGATGAGGCAATAGATAAGCTTAAAATTTTACCATATGAAGACTTAGACTTTGTAAAAATTGATCATCATCGTATGATGCGACAAGGATTTCCTGAAGTAATATTTTGCCAAGGAAAAACAGCAGAACAAGTAGCTACAATTATGAAAAGTTTAGCTGTACATAATAGTAGTAGTATTTTAGCTACTCGAGCAACTGAAGCTATGTATGCAGTGGTAAAGGCTGTTCTACCAGAAGCACAATTCTACGAAATACCTAAAATCATTTATGTTAAACGTGATACTATTGTACCTGATAATCAGCGATTTATTCTCGTTATGTCTGCAGGTACAAGCGATATACCTGTTGCTGAAGAGGCCGCTGTTACAGCAGAAATCATGGGAAATAAGGTAGAGCGTGTTTATGATGTTGGAGTTGCCGGTATCCACCGATTATTTGCACATCAAGATATTATACAAAATGCAAATGTAATTATTGTAGCTGCAGGTATGGAAGGTGCCTTGGCTAGTGTGGTTGGAGGTATGGTTGCTAAGCCAGTAATTGCGTTGCCAACTAGTATCGGCTATGGAGCTAGTTTTAATGGTTTAGCAGCTTTATTAAGTATGTTAAATAGCTGTGCAGCTGGAATATCTGTAGTAAATATTGACAATGGATTTGGAGCAGGGCGATTAGCAAGTATTATTAATAAAATGAGGTGATATCATGAAAACCCTTTATTTAGATTGTTTCTCCGGCATTAGTGGTAACATGTTATTAGGTGCATTATTGCATGCAGGATTACCAGAGGAAGTATTAAGAAAAAATTTATCACTCTTGCCTGTTTATGGTTATGATTTGATTGTTACTAAAGTCAATAAATGTGGTATCAGTGCCATTTATGTAGATGTAAAACTCAATGTTGACCATCATGATGGTGATCATGATCACCATCACCATCATCGTCATCTATCAGATATTTTTCAAATCATTGATGATTCTCAATTATCCTCTAAAATTAAAGGGGACAGCAAGAAAATTTTCTTATTATTAGCTCAAGCAGAGGCTAAGGTACACGGTGTAGGAGTTGAAGAAATTCACTTTCATGAAGTAGGAGCAGTTGATGCAATTGTTGATATTGTAGGTACCGCGATTGGTTTAGACTATTTAGGAATTCAGGCCATTTATACTTCTGCATTACAAGTTGGCAAAGGATTTGTAAAATGTGCTCATGGACTAATGCCAATACCTGCACCAGCTACTGCCGAGTTACTTAAGAACATTCCTTATTATAACGGAGAAATGAGTAAGGAATTAGTAACACCAACAGGAGCTGCTGTAATTGCAGCACTAAGTACTGGACATGGAAACATGCCAGCTAATTTTCTTAGTGAAACAATTGGTTATGGAGCAGGAACATGGGATTTAGAAATTCCTAATGTACTAAGAATGCATGTGGGCGAAATAAAAAAAGAAAATGTAATAACGAAGGCCTTTGTTGTGGAAGCCAATATTGATGATTTAAATCCTCAGGTTTATCCATATGTTATGGAAAAACTACTTGATATGGATGTTTTTGATGTCTGGCTCACCCCAATTATAATGAAAAAAAATCGTTCTGCCACCATGCTGTCTGTCTTGGTAACTGATTCAATATTGGATCAAGTGATTAAAGTCATCTTTGAGCAGACATCTACTATTGGATTACGATTTTATGAAACCGAAAGAAAAATTGCGCTGCGGGATATAATTGATGTGAAACTCCCCTGGGGTAGAGTTAAAGTAAAAGTAAGTTCATATGCAGGAAAAATCTGCAGTATAACTCCTGAATATGAAGACTGTAAAATTATAGCAGACGAGTATAAAATTCCTTTAAAAAAAGTTCAGCAAACTGCTTTAGAAACAGCATCTATTATTATCAAAAAAGATGCAATTTCTCAAAATTAGCTTTCTTGTAAGGAGAGATTTGGTAAAAAACGTCTCTTTGCTAGTAGTTGTTATTAAGATCGTTTAGGGTATCTTAATCATGGCATAGTCTAGGCATTGAATAAAAATTATATGAATTTAGGAGTGTTTCATAGCGTGAAAGCAGTTGTACTATTGTCAGGTGGATTGGATTCCACAGTATGCATGGCCGTAGCCCATAGTAAAGATTATGAGCTTTTTCCTATTAGCTTTAATTATAAGCAGCGTCATGCTCGTGAATTAGAATGTGCTAAAAAGGTAGCCCAATATTATAATGTTACTAAACATATTGTTATTGAAACCAATATGAATGCAATTGGTGGCAGTGCCTTAACGGATGAGCAATTAACAGTACCTACTGGTAATCTCGAGAGCCTTCAAATTCCGGTAACCTATGTTCCTGCTAGGAATCTGATTTTTTTAAGCTATGCTTTAGGTTATGCAGAGGTAACGGGAGCAGACAAAATTTTTATTGGTGTGAATGCTCTTGATTATTCAGGCTATCCCGATTGTCGTCCTGAATTTATTAATTTATTCCAGCAAGTTGCAGATTATAGCACAAAAGCCGGGATACAGGATCATCGAAAGATAGTAATAGAAACGCCCTTATTGCAATTAACTAAGAAAGATATTGTTTTGTTGGGTAAGAATCTTGATGCTCCTCTTCACTTTACTACCAGTTGTTATAATGGAGAGCCAGCTGCCTGTGGAGAATGTGATAGTTGCCTTTTGCGCTTAAAAGGTTTTGCCGAAGCAGGTACAATAGATCCTATTATTTATAGAACTAGGAGTGAATAAGATTTGAAAGACGTTCAAAATATTTCCGATAATCGTGGCATAGGAATTCAAAATGTAGGTGTTAGCGATGTACGCTTGCCGTTTCTTATAAAGACGAAGGCAGACTCCCTCCAGTCTGTTTTAGCAACGATAAGTCTTACTGTTAATTTACCAAAAGAATATAAAGGCACTCATATGAGCCGCTTCATCGAAATTTTAAGTGAGTGGAGTCAAAAACCTGTTTCTTATCGAGAAATGGAATTAATCTTAATGGATACGATCAATAAACTTGATGCTGAGCATGCACAAATGGATATATATTTCAAATATTTTATTGAGAAAACTGCTCCTATTAGCGGTTTTAAAAGTATGCTTGACGTTGATTGCATGTTTTCAGCTCAGCAAACCAAGGGCAAACCCTTGGATTTTATCCTAGGTGTTAATGTTCCTTTTACTTCTCTTTGCCCTTGTAGTAAAGAAATTTCAAAATATGGCGCACATAACCAACGGGGATTGATGAAGGTAAAAATTAAAAATATAGATGGACAATTTATTTGGATTGAAGATTTAGTCGCGTTAATGGAGGCAGAGGGAAGCTGCCCAATTTATCCCTTATTAAAGCGGGAAGATGAAAAGTACGTAACTGAGCATGCTTATGAAAACGCGAAATTCGTTGAAGATGTCTTAAGAGATTTGGTTCTATCATTACGTCAGCAAAAATCAATTCGTTGGTTTGAAGTGCAGTGTGAAAATTACGAGTCCATTCATAACCACAGTGCTTATGCCAAGCACGTTGAACATCTGAGAACTTAACACAGCTAAAGGAGCCTAATTTAGGCTCCTTCGCTCTTTATATCTGAGTTTAATAACTTTATTTAAGCATAAATTGCCATATTCCCTTATCCATGCTACCATATATAGTTGAGGTGTATAATAAGGAGCTGTTGTATATGCGACAATTAATCATAAATGCTGATGATTTTGGCATTAACGAAATGGTAAACCTAGGCATTATTCAGGGATATTTAAATGGTATTATTACCAGTACAACCATTATGCCCTCAGGTAATGCTTTCGATCATGCTATAATGTTAGCTTCGGCTAATAAAGAGCTAGGAGTTGGTATACACTTAACATTAGTAGGTGAAACATCACTTTGTGACCCTCAGATGATCCCTTCTTTAGTGAATAATGAAGGCTACTTATCACTTCATTACACTGAGTTCTTACGGCGTTATTGTTTAGGAAAGATAAAGCTCAATGATATTCGCAAGGAACTTACTGCTCAGGTAAAAAAAGTAGTGGACTGTGGAGTATCAATTACACATTTAGATAGTCACCAACATATGCATATTGTACCTGGAATCATTGATATTATAATAGACATTGCTAAACATTTTGGTATAAAAAAAATACGTATTCCTGCTGAGCCCTATTTATTTCTAGGTGGTTATCCTTTCCAGGCAACACGAGTTATAGCACGTGCTGGTTTAACCTTTCTAGCTGAAATGGCACGTTGGAAGATTCAAAAGCATAAATTTGTTGCTCCTGAACATTTTTTCGGAATGTTAGCTGGAGGAAATATGCATGAGGAGTATTTATTACGTATATTATCCTCTTTACCAGAAGGTACCTCAGAAATCATGATACACCCAGGAACCAATGATTCAATCTTACAAGAAAGATACAACTGGAATTATCACTGGCAATCTGAACTAGATGCGGTAACCAGCCCTATAATTTCTCAACATATCATAGATCATCATATTCAATTAATTTCATTTAGGGAGTTAGAACATGATTAAGTTTTATCAAAGACTGATTCTCTTACTATTATTTGTAGGTAGCATCTCTAGCATTGTAATTTATTTTACTGTTGATATTCACACTTTACGTCATCTTAATAGCTTTCAGCCTTGGTCTTTAGCTTTAGCTTTTATTTTCTTAATAATTGGTTTATACTTTGATGGAATTCGTCTCATGCATCTTGTATCTATCTCTGGAGAAAAGATTCGCCTAATCGAAGCTGTTCATGTTGTATTTGGGAATTATTTCCTTGCTCTCCTAACGCCTGGAGCTGCCGGTGGTGCAGTAGCACAAGTCATGTTCCTGCGTAAAGCAGGAGTACCTACCGGTAAAGCTACTGTATTAATAGTTGTTAGGACATTATTATCTATTATTTTTTTAGTGCTTTGCTTACCAGTTATTTTTTACTATGATCCGAGGATTATGCCAGGTCTTTCAGATGATACTCTTACGATTGTTTTTGCATCGTTAATTGCTATTATTATGGGGCTAATATGGTTATTTCGTACTAGTTTACCTTATTATTGGCTAGTAAAACTTACAAAGAAATTCAGTCATCATAATCGACGGCGAATTTTTCTACTTTATCGTGATATCCGAGGTGCTGTATTCATGCTATCCTCCTCTCCCTTAAGCATGGCAAGGGTATTTATAGAATCAGCTGTTAGCTTACTAGCTTTATATAGTGTTGTTCCAATATTATTTATGGGGCTGGACATAACAGTTAATCTCCCTCAAATTATGGGTAGGATGGTTTTGTTAAACATTTTACTATACTTTGCCCCTACACCAGGGGGATCTGGTATTGCTGAAGGTGGATTTGTCCTTTTATTTAGTAGCTTTCTTCCTTCAGGAACAGTTGGGATAGTAGCAGTAACTTGGAGAATTATTGTCGAGTATTTACCCTTTGTTATTGGTTTATATTTTACGATTAAAGTATTTGGGCATAGATTTTTAGCCAATCATATTAAATAGGAGGAATGTAGAGTGAAAGTATTAGTAACTGGCGGGGCTGGTTTTATCGGCTCACATGTTGTTGATAAATTAATACAAGAAAAATGTCAGGTAGTGATTATTGATGATTTGAGCACTGGGTTAAGAGAAAACATCAATCCAGCCGCTACATTTTTTCAGTTAGATATTCGTAATGATAAGATACTTAGTCTGTTTATGCGTGAGAAATTTGATTTTGTAATTCATCTCGCTGCTCAAACAATGGTACATAAATCTTTAGAAATGCCTGACTATGATTGTGATATAAATGTATTGGGTACTGTAAATGTTTTGGAGGCATGCCGAAAAACTGGTGTAAAACGTATCGTTTTTTCTTCTACGGCTGCAGTATACGGCAATGTAACAACATTACCTGTAATGGAGACCAATCCAAAAGCGCCTACCTCTTTTTATGGATTAAGCAAGTTGACCTGTGAAAGTTATCTGTCATTATACAAGGAAGTCTATGGTCTCGATTTTATGATATTACGGTATGCCAATGTATATGGCGAACGCCAAGGCGATGGGGGCGAGGGTGGTGTTATTAGTATTTTCACTCGTAATATCAATCGAAATCAGCCATTATTGATTTTTGGTGACGGCAGTCAGACAAGAGACTTTATTTATGTTGGTGATGTGGCTAATGCTAATTATCAATCACTATTAGTCAATCATGCTAACAAAATATGTAATATTAGTACACAAATAGAAACGAGTGTAAATATCTTAATCGATCATATCAGCAGGATCTCAGGTAAGATGGTAAGTAGAAACTATAATGAAAAGCGTGAAGGTGATATTTATAAATCTTGTTTATCAAATGCAGTTGCACGAGATGATCTAGATTGGCAGCCACATATGACATTAATAGAAGGCTTGGATAAAACATATCATTCTCTTATTTAATAATAATTTTTTCTAGGGGATATATTTATTATTACATACAAAGTATTTGTTATGTAATTTATTCATTACTCTTGTAAGGGAAATGTTTAGCTTAGTTAACTCAATATTCGGAGGGCACAAATTAAATGATTAAAAGGGTAGGAAATGGTTTTTGGCTGGTGGCTGTAATCACAATGGTAATGGTATTTTTTAATTTAGGTGGAATACCTTTGTTAGATCCTGATGAGCCTGTATATGCAGAAACACCTAAAGAAATGTTTATTTTTAATGAGTTTCTTTCTCCTCGTATTTATGGGGATTATTGGTATGATAAGCCTCCCATGTATTATTGGTTAGTAGCAGCTTCTTATAAAATTTTTGGTATCAATGAATTTGCTGCCCGTTTTCCTTCTGCGGTATTAGCTGTGGCTTGTACATTACTAGTTTATCAATCGGGACGACGATTGTTTAATGAACGGACCGGTATTGCCGGAGCGTTAGTATTAGCTACTAGTATTGAATTTTTCTATTTAGGAAAGGCTGCCGTAACAGATATTACTTTACTTTTCTTTCTGTCTGCTTCTTTATTAGCTTTTATAGAGAAAAAATATTATATTGCATATTTATTCGCTGGATTAGCTACATTAACCAAAGGACCTATCGGATTATTATTTCCTGGAGGTATCATCTTTTTTTATTTACTTGCTACACGTAACTGGGCACTATTAAAAAGTATGAAAATATTCTCAGGATTATTAATCTATGCTGTGGTAGCTGCCCCCTGGTATATCTTGATGTATAATATCCACGGAAGTATCTTTGTTGATACATTCCTTGGTTTTCATAATATTACAAGGTTTACGTCTCCAGAGCATCCTGAGGGTGTACTCTGGTATTATTATGTTCCCGTTCTTATTCTGGGTTTCTTTCCTTGGACAGGATTGATGTTTCAATCCATATGGAGTTCTTTAACAAAAAGTACATACGATTCTTCAAATCTAATATTTCTAAATATCTGGTCATTGTTTATTTTTGCTTTTTTTTCTATTTCTCAAACCAAGCTGGTATCCTATATTTTACCTATGTACCCACCATTAGCTCTAATTGTTGGTTGGTATATCGATCGTCTTTGGACATCACATGGTAAAATTCATTTTACCAGTTGGTCTATAGGTTTAAGTACAGTAACAATATTGATTATAGGAATTATGTTCATAGGTCTTAAGGCTATGCCGATATTGACAAATGGCATATATATGTCTACCATAATCTTTGTTTTAATGTCTTCTTTGGTAGCATATTTTGCATGGAAAAATGATATCCGTCGCGCTTTTTGGACTAAAATCATATCGATGGCTTTATTTTCCATGATTCTAACTGCGATACTTTTTCCTATTGCAGCACCTATGCTTACAACTAAAAATATTGCCCAAGAATTTAACCAGCAATATGATGGCAAATCTCCAGTGTATGTGGTAAAATTCTTACGTCCTGGTTTCACTTTCTACACCAACGTTTATGGCAAGGAAATCCTTCTAGGCACTGATTTTAATGAATTAATTCAAGAAAGCCAGCGTTCTTATTTTTTAATCAGAGAATCTGAATATAATCGTTTGACAGCGACAAACCGGCAATCGGTTATCATTTTATCTTGCATTAGTGATAAAATATTATTGTTAAAAGAGTGATACAATAATATTCTGTATTACCTAAATTAAGTTTAACTTTATATTTAATCAAGAATAGCAGGAAAATTTTATTCGTTAGTGGAATACATACAACATCAGAAGTTTAAAATATAACATAACTTAATATTTCTATGGGAATAGGTGCTTACGCTTAAAAGGGAAGACTGGTTAGAAGCCAGCACGGTCCCGCCACTGTATTGGGGAATGGAACTAAGGTATACCACTGGGAATTCCCGGGAAGGTTTAGTTGTGTAATGAACCAAAGTCAGGAGACCTACCTATTCTAACGCACCATTATGACTACGAAGGATAGGCAGGTGGTAGAATAAATTAATCAATTGGTTTATTGTACCCTCTGTCAGCAGGGGGATTTTATTTTGTCAAAAAAGATGAGATCTGGAATTACTACAGGTACTTGTGCAGCTGCTGCCACTAAAGCAGCCTTGTTAGCGTGGAAAGGTGAATCACCAACAATGGTTGACGTTGCATCACCTCAGGGACATCTTATTAAAGTAGAAATTGCTTTAAGCCAACGTCTACCTTCTGGTGGAAAAGCCAGTGTAATAAAAGATGCAGGCGATGATCCCGACGTAACACATGGCACAACTATATCTGCCGAAATAGAAATTAATACTACGAGTGAAATAATCTTGCAAGCTGGTATTGGAGTCGGTATCGTAACGAAACCAGGTCTATCTGTACCAGTTGGACAACCCGCGATTAATCCTGGGCCACGCAAAATGATCATGCAAGCAATACAAGACGTATTACCTGATGGTCGTGGCGTAACGGTTACTATTTTGATACCTGAAGGTGAAAAATTAGCAAAGCGTACTTTAAATTCTACTTTAGGCATTGTCGGCGGCTTATCGATTATCGGTACTACAGGCATTGTTGAGCCTATGTCAGAGGAGGCCTTTAAAAATTCGTTGTCACCGCAAATATCAATGGTGAAAGCCTTAGGATATGATGACGTGGTCTTTGCTCCTGGAAAAATTGGACAGGATATTGCTATTAACCGATATCACTTGCCAGCAGAAACGGTAATCCAAACTAGTAATTTTATCGGACATATGTTAGAAAGTGCTGTGCAATATGGTATGAAACGGGTATTAATTTTTGGGCACTTAGGAAAGCTCGTAAAAGTAGCTGCTGGAGTTTTTCATACTCATAATCGCGTAGCTGATGCTCGCTTTGAAACGTTAGCAGCCTATATGGCTGCCCTTGGTGCTCCGCAGCAGGCTATACAAGAGATACTAACGTGCAATACTACAGAAGCTGCTATGCCCATAATTACACTATATAAATTAAATGATGTGTATCGTGTAATTGCTGAAAGAGTCAGCATCCGTTCTGAACGATATGTATTTGGTGATTTAAAAATAGGTACCGCAATGATCACTCTGCAAGGTGATTTATTGGCGGTTGACGATACTGCACGAGAAATTGGAGGCAAGTTAGGATGGAACATAAAATAATCGTTGTAGGAATAGGACCAGGTTCACCCGATTATATCCTGCCAGTAGCTAACCGCATCATTACAGATGCAAAGGTGATAGTAGGCAGTAAGCGTGCTCTTGCAACCTTTGCTCCTGATCATGGTATTACTAAGATAATTGATAATGACCTAAAAGCAGTATTAACATTTATCGCTACTTCCCTAATAGACTATGATGTAGTTGTAATGGTTTCCGGTGATCCTGGTTTTTATAGCTTCTTAGCTACCCTTAAAACTTCATTCTCTTCCGAGCAGATTACGGTTATTCCGGGTATTAGTTCAATGCAGTTAGCTTTTGCCAGAATCACTGAAATATGGCAGGATGCAGTTTTGATTAGTATGCATGGACGACAAGCCAAAGATATTGATCTTGATTATAATCCTGATAAAAAACTTGGCATATTAACGGATTTTGAACAAAATCCGTTATACATTGCAAACGTACTCATTGAGCATGGGTGGCCATTGCATTCAAAGGTATGGTTATGTGCTAATTTATCTTATGAAAATGAAAAAATTAAACACTTAACATTAGGTGAAATCAATGAAGTTGATGGATTTACTCATTGTGTAATGGTGGTGACAATATGACATATTTTCCAGGTATTAGCGATGATGAATTTCTGCGGGGCGACATACCAATGACGAAGCAGGAAGTTCGTATTTTAGTTCTAAATAAAGCTAAGATACGTCCCACCGATACTATTATAGATATCGGTGCAGGTACTGGATCTCTTTCAATTGAGGCTGCACTTCAGGCTCCCCAAGGTACTGTATATGCTATAGAGCGTCATCCAGAGGGCGTGGATTTAATTCATGCGAATGCTGTAAAATTTGGGGCGGCTAATGTTCAAGTCATTTCTGGAACTGCTCCAACAGTACTACAGAATATTCCAAAGGCTGATGTAATTTTTATTGGGGGCAGCGGTGGCCATTTACAGGAAATCTTAAAAGAGAGTAATAATTTGTTAAAACTAAATGGACGATTAGTAATTACGGCAATTACCATTGAAACTTTATATGAAGCTTTACATACCATGCAAGCTATACCTGAATTTACTGTGGAAGCTTTCGGTATGCAAGTAACACGTATCAAACATATTAAATCAAGTAATATGCTGCAAGCTTTAAATCCAATCTATGTTATTACTTCCACTAAGAATATCTAACTCTATTCATTAGAGAATTTTAAAATTAATCAGGAGGTTCATTCATGCATGTATCATTTGTAGGAGCAGGTCCGGGGGATCCTGAGCTCATTACTGTAAAAGGACAACGTTTATTAGGTGAGGCTGATGTTATCATTTATGCAGGTTCATTAGTTAATCCAGCCTTGCTGTCGCTAGCAAAGCAGGGAGCTTCCATTTATAATAGTGCCTCTATGACTTTGGATCAAGTTATAGAAGTTATGGAAAAAGCCTCAGAACGTGGTCAGAAAACGGTTCGATTACATACTGGAGATCCAAGTATTTATGGGGCAATTCAAGAACAAATGGACGCCTTAGACAAGAAAAATATTTCTTATGAAGTGATACCTGGCGTCAGTTCATTCTTGGCAACTGCCGCAGCTTTACAACGTGAATATACGTTACCTGATGTTTCGCAAACGGTTATCATTACGCGTCTTGAAGGCCGCACACCGGTGCCTGAAAAAGAAAAGCTGGCATTATTGGCCAGTCATAATGCTACTATGTGTATCTTTTTGAGTGTACATATGATAGACAGCGTTATGAAAGAATTAATAGATGGTGGTTATCAGCAAGATACTCCAGTAGCGATCGTGCAAAAAGCATCGTGGCCTGATCAAAAAATCTTTAGAGGTACAGTTTCTACAATCGGAAAAATTGTCACTGATGCAAAGATTGATCGCACAGCAATGATTGTTGTAGGGCGCTGTTTAGACAGTCAATATGCACTTTCTAGATTGTATGCCCCCGAATTTGGGCATATGTACCGGGATGCAAAATGAAGTTAGCAATCATTTCCGTAACAAACCAGGGTGCATTGCTGGGTGATGCATTAGCAGAAAAGCTGGCTAAACTGGGAAAGAAAGCGGATGTTTTTGCTAAAGCAGGACGCAATCCAATAAAGTCAATCTCCTATGATTTATTAAGCAAGCTAATCGGTGATATATTTTCTAAATATGATGGATTTTTGTTTATCATGGCAACAGGCATAGTGGTGAGAATGATCGCTCCCCATATCTCTGATAAGCGTGTTGACCCAGCTATTGTGGTAATGGGGGATAATGGAAAACATGTAATTAGTCTATTGTCAGGACATATTGGTGGCGCCAACGAACTGGCCCACTTAATTGCAGAAATTTCAGATGCTGAGCCTGTCATTACTACAGCTACCGATCTTGCACAAAAACCAGCAGCAGATATGTTAGCCGTAAAACTGAATTTAAAGATAGAACCATTTACCCAATTAAAAACAATTAATTCTGCTATTGTCAATAATGATACTGTCAAATTTTTCTTAGATAAGAGCTTGATCAATCAGAATCGATATGATCAAGAAGCAGCAAAACAAGGTGTTATTTTTAAAGATTTATCTCAATTACCTAATGAAAAATATGATGCCGCTGTTATTATTACGGATCAATTATTGCCCATCAACAAGAATCAATTATATTTACGTCCCTTGACACTTGCAGTTGGTATAGGTTGCAGGCGCAATACTAGCAAGGAAGAAATCTTAGCAGCAATGAAAGATGCTTGTACACAAATTGGACGTAGTATAAACAGCGTTTCGATTATTGGCAGTACGATTGTAAAACAGGATGAAGAAGGATTACTATCAGTCATACAACAGTTGAATGTACCTAGTATTTTCTTCGTTAACGAACAATTGCAGGAGTGTATTGAAACATATCAATTAGAAGAATCAAATTTTGTAAAAAAAGAGATAGGAGTGGGAAATGTATGTGCAGCAGCAGCAATCTTAGCGGGACAGTCAAACAAACTTCTTCTTCCAAAGACCAAATACAAGAATGTAACGGTGGCCATTGCCCCGGTCAAATAGCAGTAGTTGGAATAGGACCAGGCAGTTTGCTTGACATGAGTCCTAGAGCCAGAGAAAGTATTGAAAATGCGGATGTAATCGTGGGGTACAATACCTATGTTCAATTAGTTTCTGAATTATTAACTGATAAAAAAATTATCGGCACTGGTATGATGCAAGAAATTGAGCGCTGTCAAAGTGCCGTGGATCAAGCCTTAGCAGGAAAAAAGGTTGCCGTTATTTCCAGCGGCGACCCAGGTGTGTATGGCATGGCAGGTCTGGTTTTAGAGTTAGCTATGAAATACGAAACAGCTATTCGTCCAGAAGTTATTATCATACCGGGAATAAGTGCCGTGGGAGCTTCTGCTGCCGTATTAGGAGCACCTCTCATGCATGATTTTGCCGTAATTAGCTTAAGCGATCTCTTAACCCCTTGGGATGTTATTAGAAAGCGGGTAGAAATGGCAGCAGCAGGAGATTTTGTTATTGCCTTATATAATCCAAAAAGTAAACGTCGTACCAGCCAAATTAGAGAAGTGCGAGAAATTGTACTAAAACATCGAACAGCAGCCACTCCTGTAGGAATTGTCCATCATGCCACTAGGGAAGGCGAAAATATGGTCATATCGAATCTTAACGACTTTACCCAAGAATTCATTGATATGTTCTCTTTGGTAATTATCGGCAATAGTCAAACCTATGTACAAGAAAATCGTATGATTACACCTCGTGGATACAAGTTATGATTTTAGTTCTTGGAGGAACAAAAGATGGACGAGATCTGGCAGCCTTATTAACCGAAAAAGGCTATCCAGTCGTAGTATCAGTTTTTAGTGATTATGGTCGTGATTTGATACAACTGGATAAAGAATTAGTGCATACTGGTCCTCTAGATACAGATGGATTTATTTCTTTCATCGGCATTAATCATATTCATTTAATTGTAGATGCTAGCCACCCGTATGCTATTAATGTTTCTCAAAATGCAATGAAAGCCTGTCAATCTACTGGCATATCCTATGTTAGATATGAACGCCCTAAAGCCCCTTTGCCAGCATATCATGGCTTACATGTTGTTCATGATTATGATGAAGCTGCAAAAATGGCATCCGCTTTGGGCAAGGTTGTCTTTCTCACCACTGGCAGTCGTCATCTCAAACTCTTTAAAAACATAAGCTGCCTGCAAAATCACAGGTTAATTGCCCGTGTATTACCCGAACCAAGCGTATTAACAGAGTGCCTATCTTTAGGCTTTAAGCCTAAGGATATCGTAGCAATGCAAGGGCCTTTTTCTCATAATCTGAATATCGCATTATTTCAAGAATATAACACCGAGGTAATTATAACAAAAAATAGTGGACAAATTGGCGGTAGCGATACTAAAATTACTGCTGCCATGTCTCTAAATCTGCCTTTAGTAATGATCGATAGACCGGTTATTCCATATCATAATGTAGTATATGATATGGAGGATGTAATAAAGTTTATTAGGGAGGTACATAAATGCACTATATAACAGAACCTATGGCTATAGAAGAGCGCAGTATGGAAATCATCGCTCCTTATTTGGCTGAACTAAATTTGACACCGGAAGAAGTAAAGGTTTTCTCACGTATCATTCACGCAGCGGGTGACCCGGAATATTCGAAAGTTATTGAAATTCATAAAGATGCTATTCGAGCCGGATGTACTGCATTGGAGAGTGGATGCGATATTTTCTGTGATGTGGAAATGGTGCGTACTGGCATAAATAAGCGTCGTTTGGCAGACAATGGCGGAACTGTCCATTGTTTAATTGGGGATGAAAAGGTCGCGTCTACAGCAAAAGAGCTTGGTATAACCCGCTCAATGGTAGCTATGCGTACGTTCGGTGAACGTTTGCACGGCTCAATTGTAGCTATCGGCAATGCACCAACTGCTTTATTTGAAGTACTTAATTTGATGAAGGAAACAACAATCAGGCCTGCCCTTATTATTGGTGTTCCTGTAGGCTTTGTTGGTGCCAGTGAATCCAAGGACTTTTTAGCTGAAACGTCACCTGTTCCATATATTACAGTCAGGGGTAATAAAGGTGGTAGTCCAATCGCTGCTGCAGTCACAAATGCTCTATTGTATATGCATAGAAGATAAAGCGTTGTGATGAGATACAATGTACTAAGGAGGGAGGAGAACTATGTCCCACTTTAAAATCCCACGTATCATTATCGCGGGCACAAACAGCGGTGTGGGGAAAACCACGATTGTTACAGGAATTTTAGCAGCTTTAAAGCAAAAAGGTCTTACCGTTCAATCTTATAAAGTAGGACCTGACTATATTGATCCAGGATATCATCAATTAGCAAGTGGAAAAGCCGCACACAATTTAGATACTTGGTTAATCCCGGCCGATAAGTTAGTACCTATTTTTGCTAAAACAGCTCTTGATAATGATATCGTTATTATTGAAGGAGTAATGGGGTTATATGATGGAGGCCGTACAGGTATAAGCAGCACAGCTGCTATAGCAAAGCTGCTCGATGCTCCCGTCATTTTAGTGATTGATGCAAAATCTATGGGTGAAAGTGCTGCCGCCATTGCACTAGGGTTTAAAACGTATGACCAAGAGGTCAATTTGGCAGGAGTCATCATTAATCGGCTGGGATCAAAAAATCATCAGTATATGATCTGTGAAGCCTTAGAAAAAATAAAAATTCCTGTATTAGGTTGTATTTATCGTAATGAAGCCTTACATATGCCAGAACGGCATTTAGGTTTAACTCCCGTTACAGAGCATGACGCTCATGGTATGATAAGTCAATTGCAAGAGCAAATCTCTGCTCAAGTTGATCTAGAAGAACTTCTAAAGATTGCATATCAGTCTTCAAATTTAAATACGAAATCAGAAGAGGCAAATACTTTTCATCACGCACCACTACATGTACGTATTGGTGTTGCACAAGATGAAGCTTTTTCTTTCTACTATCCGGAAAGTCTTGATGTTCTTAAAGCGTTGGGAGCAGAGATCATCCCCTTTAGTCCGATCAACGATAGTGCACTTCCTCCTGTGGATGGTTTGATATTTGGCGGTGGATTTCCTGAAATGTTTGTCAATGAATTAACTAACAATACAAG
>CAMKSY010000051.1 GCA_946415545.1 uncultured Pelosinus sp.
TTCCTGGGAGATGAGGATCATTTTTGTAAAATAGAATCTTCTTCATCTTATGAAGAAGTTTTTTTTATTATCATTTTAAAAGGAGTCAATATGATGAATCTAAATTCACAACAAACTCAAACTCTGCGTAACTATGCCTCGGAAAAAGCTGGCCGTTTTACAGAATCGGTTATTAGAGAAATGTCTCGTATCGCTGCTGCTCATAAAGCCATTAATCTCGCACAAGGCTTTCCTGATTTTCCTGCATCGGATGAAATAAAAGAGGCCGCAGTTAAGGCTATTTTAGAAGATCACAATCAATATGCGATTACCTGGGGCACCAAGTCACTTAGAGATGCTATTGCTTTTAAAAACAAAAGGGATTATAACATCGATATTGACCCTGAAACGCAAATCACAGTATGCTGTGGCTCAACAGAAGGTATGGTAGCAACCCTCTTAGCCACTATTAATCCTGGGGATGAAGTCATTATATTTCAGCCTTTTTATGAGAACTATGGGCCTGATGCTGTACTATGTGGTGCTACCCCCAAATATGTCCAACTACATCCACCTGAATTCAGCTTTAATAAGGAAGAATTAGCAGCGGCATTTTCAGACCGTACCAGAGCGATTATTATTAATACTCCAAACAACCCTACAGGTAAGGTTTTTAGCCGTGAAGAGCTGGATCTCATTGCCAAACTATGTATTCAATATGATGTCTTGGCAATTACAGACGAAATCTATGAACACATCATTTATGATGAAATTAAACATATTCCTCTTGCGACCTTGCCCGGTATGGCAGAACGGACGATAACCATCAATAGCATTTCAAAAACTTACAGCGTAACAGGCTGGCGCATTGGCTATGTGATTGCTCCCAGTGAAATCAGTCGGTCCATCCGTAAAATGCATGACTTCTTAACGGTAGGAGCAGCCGCTCCTCTGCAAGTAGCTGCGGCTCAAGCCCTAAATTTTCCTACCACGTATTATGAAAAATTAGGAGATTTTTACAGTAAGCGCCGCGACTTTATGTTAAAGGAATTGACTGCCATCGGCTTTGATTGCATCCGCCCAGCTGGAGCCTATTATATTATGGCAGACATCGCGCCTTTTGGCTGGAAGAATGATATAGACTTTGCCCGTCACTTAGCTGAAAAAGTAGGGGTTGCAGTCGTACCTGGATCTAGCTTTTATCAGGATGATGCCAATGACAAACATCGTTTTATTCGTTTTTGTTTCTGCAAACAATTTGCTACATTAGAAGCCGCAATCGAAAAACTGCAAAAATTAAAATAAAACATTCTACTTAGGAGGTATATTCAAATGAAGAAATCAATACAATCTATTTCTCTTCTGTTAGCTCTTATCTTTATTCTCGGTCTAGCAACTGGCTGCGGTCAACAAAGTACTGCAAAAGTAGAACAAAAAACACTAAAAGTGGGTGTTACAGCCGGTCCTCATGCTGAAGTAATGGATGTAGTCAAGAAAATTGCCGAAAAAGATGGCTTAAAAATCGAGGTCGTTGAATTTAATGACTATATTCAACCGAATGTAGCACTAAGCCAAGGCGACATTGATGTAAATAGCTTCCAACACAAACCTTACCTTGACAATGTTATTAGGGATCGCAATTATGATCTCGTATCAGTAGGTAACACAGTTATTTTTCCAATGGGCATTTATTCAGCCAAGCTGAAAAATGTAGCTGATTTACAGGCAGGTGCCATTGTTGCCATTCCTAATGATCCAACCAATGGGGGACGCGCTTTATTATTGCTAGAGAAAATTGGGCTTATTAAATTAAAACCTGGAATTGGGCTAAAAGCTGCTGTCACCGACATTATTGAAAATCCTAAAAAAATTGTTATCAAGGAATTAGATGCTGCACAAATCCCCCGTTCCCTAGCTGATATGGATGTTGCCGCCATTAACACCAATTACGCAATTACTGCTGGATTAGTACCGACTAAAGATGCGATTGCTATTGAAGATATTAATTCCCCTTATGCTAATATTATTGCTGTCCGTTCTAAAGATAAAGAAAATCCAGCAGTACAAAAATTCATCAAAGCCTATCACTCTGACGAAGTAAAAACCTTTATTAATGACCACTTTAAAGGTTCTGTTGCAGCAGCCTGGTAACTAGCGCATAAAAAATAAAATATTTTAAAAACGCAAAGAAATACGAAGATATTTATAGATATCTTCGTATTTCTTTGCATTTCGATTCATTTTTTTACAGAGCACTATACGTTTTGTATATCCCTATATTTACGCTGCACTCTCATGAGTCTTGCCGATAAACAAGTTGCACCAAATGCCAGACCTACAATCAAACCGATCCAATAACCAAAGGCTCCTAATCCGGAATGATGAGATAACACATACCCTAGAGGCAATCCAAGAACCCAATAAGAAATCATTGCCAAAATAAATGTAACCCGGACATCTTTATAGCCTCGCAAGCAGCCTTGGACCGGAGTTGCAATAGCATCTGATAATTGAAAAAAAATCGCATATATCAAGAATTGCTCCGCAAGATGCCTAATACTCATATCTGTTGTATATAAACTGGCTATCTGCTCGTTGGCAAGATATAATACGCTGGCAGCCAGTACAGCCATAAGCAAAGCAATTCCAATCCCTAGATAGCCATATTGTTTAGCATCTTGATACCGTTTAGCCCCTGCTTCAAAACCTACCACTATTGTTAAAGCCATAGAAATACTCAATGGCATCATGTAAATCAAAGCTGCCACATTAATAGCTACTTGATAGGCTGCAATTGTAACTTCACTAAATTCACTCATTAGCAAAGTAATCACTGCAAATATACTGGTTTCACAAAAAATCGCAATACCAATTGGTATACCCATCTGTAACTGCTCTTTCCAGGCTGGTAAAGAAAAACGATACCAAGAGCTAAATATCTGATAGGATCTGAATGGCTCTCTGCTTTGAATAACGCACACACTAATAATAGCAATGCACCAATAGGTAATTGCAGAAGCCCATCCTGCACCAACACCACCCAACTGGGGGAAGCCAAAATTCCCAAAAACTAATACATAATTAAGTACTATATTGATCGGTAATGCCACCATAGAAATCAGCATCGTAACACGTGTATAGCCTAAGGTATCAATAAAACAGCGAAGCACTGTGGAAATAAACAATGGAATAATTCCAAAAGAAATTGCAGCTAGAAAATCATGCGCAATTTGATAAGATAAGGCATTGAGTTCCATTTTACCCAATATAGGATGTATCAAATAAGAGCCGCAAACTATAACTACAATGGAAATTGCTATGGCTAAATATACTGCCTGAATGACCGCAAAGGGAACCTTTTCTTTTTTTTGCGCTCCCAAAAAGTGAGCAACAATAGGAACTATAGCAAAAAGAATCCCATTTAACCCTGTAAAAACAGGCATCCATATA
The DNA here is from genome assembly GCA_946415545.1 of uncultured Pelosinus sp. Lineage (GTDB taxonomy): Bacteria > Bacillota > Negativicutes > DSM-13327 > DSM-13327 > Pelosinus. The sequence continues at coordinate 3,430 of CAMKSY010000051.1, forward strand.
CTAGATCCGATGGCAACACCAACTAAGTCATTGGGACTGACACGTCCCGACATCATCGTATCAAAAAAGGTCATAGCACACATACAGACTTGTGTTACTAAAATTGGTAATAAAATAATTAAGAATTGGTTTACTTTTCCCCGTAAGGAATATGTTTGTTCCATATTTCACACCTATCTATTTAAAATATTAAAACTATATTTTCCATTCATCAAGGTACACGCCTTCATTGAATTACTAAAATAAGTGAGGTGGGAGCTTCTTTCTCCTGCCTCACTTATTTTAGTAATCTTACAAATAAACTAATTTGTACAGGACGGGATAAGCGCCAGCGATTCCATTCTGACCAGGAGAGTGCTGCGAAAAAGATACTCATTCCACAAATCACGATATATTCCATTACAATAAAAATTGTATTCACCGCAGCTAAAGAAAAAGCATTCTCCCTCATGATCTGATGCCCTTTCCACCAGACTGCAGCTGTAATAAAAGGCTGCAATACATATAAGAAAAAAGCCCATATTGCGATGTATAATAACGACTTCACACCACAAAATAATGCTTTTCTGTCAATTGACAATTGTTTGCTTTTACGGTCTCTTCTTGACTGAGTAACCGCTATATCCGTCATGCTTCCCCCTCCCTTGGCACGTCGGAACAAACTACTGAATCACTTCTTGCACTCTGCCTATTATACCACTTACCAAACGAACTTTTATACCTCGAGGATGAATTGCACTATTGGTAAGCAGATCCTTTACTACACCTTCTGTCAGCTGCCCAGTGCCTTGATGCTGCTTTTGTACAATTTTCACCCTGCTGCCTGCTCTCACATTTTTGCGTTCTGTCCCACTCTGCATAGTCTCCTCCTATCCTTTGAACCCTGCCCATAAAGAAATGAGCAGGGTTCATGTTAATACCACTCACAGAATTCTTCTTGATCTAAGTAAATCCAATCGTGGCCAACTTTTTGAAATACTTTTAAGCAACGATCATTATCTGAAATCATAATCGTGATCCCGTCAGTCGCCAATGGATTCTTTTCAACATTTTTTTCCACTTGTACTAAAAGTTTTTGTAATTGATCACGATATAAGGTAAAGGATCTTGTCATTTTATGATCTTCCTCTCTGCAATTCTTGCCTGCTTATATTAATTCCACATTCGCCTTGCTAACTCCTGTATGTCACTCTGTGTTTTTCATATTTTTCCCATTTTTTATACGCCACCAAGACATGGCTCTTCTCGCGTCGATATCGTCTTGTATAGCATTGGACTCTAAAACAGAGGTCATTTTTATTCCTTCCATATTTTCTTTACTATCGTTGCCAATTTTCCCTATAGAATCATGAGTAACCCAAAATCCGTAATTAAAGCCAACCCCATTTCCCCGTGTCATACTTTCACCTAGTGAATAATACACAAAGCCAGGAGGAGACAGTAATTCTAAAATGGTAGGAGACACATTAATATGACTGCCTGCCACATCTTTAGAAAATACATTCTTATCAATTCCTTTTCCATACACAATGAAAGGAATTCCATAGCGTTCATATAAGCCAGGATTTAATTGGATATTGAGTCGATCTGCATGATCGCCAACAATAATAAAAAGACTATCGGGGTACTGCTGGCGCATATCCTTAATAAACTCAGTCATAACCTTATCAGCATACCAAAAATGCCCTAGTTTTTTTATTAGTTCCTGATCTTCTTTTAGATTATCAGGTAATCCACTAATTACACTATCCCTATCAAAGCCCTCCTTCTCTAAATCTACTGTATAAGGAGCATGATTCGAGATATTCATAATCACATCAAATGTCGGCGTGGGATGATCCACACCAGAGGCAACCGCCTGGAATAAATATTTATCATCACAGCCCCAGACATTTCCAGACTGGCTTGCTATATCCCCCATACCATAAAATTCCTCAAATCCTTGAGCCAAGGTAAAGTCCTTTATCCGCTCCCATGATGTGGGTCCCGCATACCAGAACCGAGGCTTATAGCCAAGTTTTTTCATCTGAGGAGCAAGAGATGTGGAGTAAGGTTCCTTGTAAGACTCCGGCAAATACGTAAGATATAGATTTGCCTCTGCCAGACCTGTAACAATACCCATGATACCTGAAATAGTGCTCATGCCATTAGGAAGAAAGGCAGGTACATAGGCCGCATCCTCTTGGGCTATAATATTTCGCATGCCATTTGCAATGTTTAGATCTCTATACTGAGGCAGCAGCGGCCAATTGGCATAGCTTTCCCCAATAATCAAAAATACATGCTGCGGTTTCTTAATCTTTCCTCCCTGAGCTTCTTTTTTCAAAAAATCGTCTATCTTTAAAGAATCTACTGGATGCCCAGCCACATACGTCCCATACTCTACCATTCTCTGTGGATCCATATCTAATCCCGTTGATGCCATTACCCGCTCATGAAGTGTATACGCTCGATATAAAGCTTGAACATCATCTAAAATAGCCTCATTTAAAAATTCATCTTTAGTGACACCCGAATTTTCCCAGTCAATATTATAAGCATAAGTCATGCTGCCGCCAAAGCGGATAAAGATAATCAGATAATATGCAATAATTAGCAGCGAGGTACGAAATGCAATATTCCCATACCATTTGGAAAAACGGGGCAGATGGTACGTCTTTGTCTGCAGCCATGCTTTCAAAAAACGGCACAATGCCAGTGCTGTCACTCCCGTCAATAACAAGCGTACAGGCAATTTATATTGCTCTATCAAGGTATAAAACAGTGCATGAACATCATCATTAAATGTATTAAACAAAAGTTGATTAAACCCCATATGAAATTGTTCATAATACGGTATCCTAGCGTAAAATAATAAACTAAGAAGGCTGATATACATACAGCCCAAAATATAACGCAGATTGATTATGGCTGCGTCTTTGATAAAGACCTTGAGTAAGGTACACAATATAAAAGAAGCTGCAACCACCAAGCCTGTACTCTTTAAACTAATCCGGATTCCATAATAAAGCGCCATGGCAATATCCTGAAAGGTTGCAGCCTCGCTAATATAAGAATTTAATACAATAATAAACCCAATACGAAATAAGCAGAATACTCCCAGGACAAACAGAAATAGCTTAATATCCTGTTGAATGTTGTTAAATAATTCTTCCCACCTTGACACGCAGAAAAACATCCTTTCATATGCATATTCCTTCTGTATTTCTACTCATTTCATCATATTCCTGCATTTTTCTACTTTCTCATCCTATAGAGAATTTTTAGACTGTAATGTTTGCTTGATTTTAGAATTTTCCCTCGCCAATTCTTATATTTTGTTATATGATTTTATATAGAATTAGTTTTACTCTAGAACACAGCTATAGAGCAGACACTCTTACTGATTTTTTAACTTAGGAGGATATATAAATATGTTAAAAGTCAAAATAAGTGAACTTAAAAATGGAGATGTCATCGCCGAACATATCTTAAATTCCGAAGGACAGGTCTTACTAGCAGCTGGCACCAGTCTTACTGATAAAACCATCGGTTTATTAAAATTATGGGAAATCCATGAAATCAGAGTACGAGAAGAAAAAGATACCGATGATGATATCCGACTATCCTTGCAATTGGATGAGATCGTCTCCAAAAATTCTCAGCTTTTTGATAAAATAAAAAAAATAGCTGACAGTGACCCTCCTCCTGCAGAAGTATTGCCTACCATCTTTAATAAAAAAGCCACTCAGCAGTATCATGACATTTCTGATAAATTCTCAGACATACTCTTTGATCTGCCTCAAACAAAAAAGATTATGCCTCTTACCGTCATGGCGAATATCATTTGCCATTATGCAGCAACGACGGTCGGAGTACTTGCTTATACACTCAAAAGAGTAATCACCTCTTCCATGCAGGATAATCTGGCAAATCATAGTATTTCAGTAGCCATTATTTCTGCAAAAATCGCTAAATTATTAGGGCATCCGGAGGAAGTAATACATACCATTGTCTTAGGGGCATTACTTCATGACATCGGCAAAATAAAACTGCCAGAAGCAATCTTTCACAAGAGTGACTGTCAGTCAGCAGAAGAAGAATTACAATATCAAAGTCATGTACAAGCTGGCTATGAAATCATTAAAAGTTTAGGATTGCCTAGAGAAGCCAATCTAATTTTACTGCACCACCATGAACATCAAGACGGCAGCGGATTTCCTCTGCATTTACCTGCTGCCAAAATTCATCCATACGCCCAAATTGTTGCATTTGCTAATTTTTTTGATTCTTTGCTTCATGAAAAAAATACGCCGCCTAATTTCTTTGCGATCCGCAAGAAATTAACGCAAGAAGGTGCCACTAAGTTTGACACTGCTATTATTGATGCTTTTGACCATTATTTAGAAAGCTTTGTATTCAATGTAAATGTAGAACTAAACGATGGCCGTACGGCCGAAGTTGTTTATAATCATCCTTTTTATATGTCTCTTGTTGTACGTACTGTTGATGGCGAATTCATTGACCTCAGCAAAAATAAAGATCTTTTTATTGCGAAATTAGTAGTGTAAGAAATACTTCGACCAATACAGTATACGACGTATCCTATAATAAAGAGGACAAGATTGTTTAATGTTTAACAATCCTGTCCTCTTTAATGCTATCTACTTATCGCTCTGGCATAATCTCCAGCCAGTAACCGTCTGGATCTTGAATGAAATAAAGATTCATCGCCTTATTTTCGTAACAAATACAATTCATTTCTTTATGTAGAGCATGTGCCTTTTCCATATCATCTGTAATAAAGGCCAGATGAAACTCATTTTCCCCTAAATCATAAGCAGTTGTTCGGTCTTTCATCCATGTTAATTCCAACTTATGAGGAGTCTGCCTATCTCCAAGGTAAACCAAGGTAAATCCATCCATATCCTTCCTGGATGTCTCTATCAACCCAAGAGCCTTACTGTAAAAATTTATGCTCCGCTCTAGATCCAAGACATTAATATTATTATGCGCCAATTTAAAATTCACAATTCTACCTCCTTTTCCTTATCTACATTATATAAGAAAAGAGTGCGTAATTGTCAAGGTATTACACAATTACCACTCTTTTGATATCTTTATTTATTTTTCTTTTGGTTTGCGGCGGCTTCTTGAATTTGTTCCACTGTGGTTTCCTGGTTTCTTCTTATCGGTTTTCCCAAAAACAAAGGCTCTTTTTTTCTCTTTTCTCTCTACTACTGCTTTTGCTGTTTCACCTTTTGCATTAAATAGTCTTCTTTTATCAGTACTAACCACTTTCTGATCATTGACTTTATGCTTTTCGATCGCTGCGCGAATTCCTTGCTCAATCAATCTGACATAAGGCTGTTCATGAGGATCAATCAATGTAATGGCCATACCAGCTTGTCCTGCACGCCCCGTACGTCCGATACGATGAATGTAGCTATCTACATCATGAGGTATATCGTAGTTAAAGATATGAGTAACACCTTCTACATCCAGACCTCTAGCAGCAATATCAGTAGCCACCAAAATTTGTATCTTAGCTTCACGAAAACGCTTCATGACCTGCTCCCGCTTTGGCTGGGACAATTCTCCATGAAGTTCATCCGTTTCATATCCTCTTTGACTAAGAGCTATATTTACGTCTATTGCACGCTTTTTGGTGTGACAAAAAACAATTGCTAAATAGGGACGATACTCATCAATCATACTACTTAACTTTACAATTTTTTCAGATTCAGGTACTTCTACCATAATCTGCTTGATTTCATCCAATGTAATGTTTTTTGTTTGTATACGTATATCCAATGGTTTTCGCATATAGCGGTCGGCTAGTCCGCGAATTTTAGAAGGCATAGTTGCTGAAAACAGCATCGTTTGGCGTTTATTCGAAGTTTGTCGAACTAATTCCTCCACATCTTCCAAAAAGCCCATATGCAGCATTTGATCCGCTTCATCTAGCACAAGTTTCGTAACATTTTCAAGTTGAATGGTTGTCCGACGCAGATGATCCATTAATCGCCCAGGAGTACCAATGACGATTTGAGCCCCTCCTTTTAATTTCTTAATTTGTCGATCTACGTCTTGTCCACCATATACAGATAATACCTGTATTCCTAATTGATCAGCTAACTTTGCCACTTCTCGAGTAATCTGGAGGGCTAATTCACGGGTTGGTGTAATAATTAAAGCTTGTACTATGGGTTTGCTGATTTCAATTTTTTCTAATATAGGCAGAACAAAAGCTAATGTTTTGCCTGTTCCTGTCTGAGACTGCCCCACAACATCCTTGCCGGACATGATCACAGGAATAGCCTGAGTTTGTATCTCTGTGGGCTTTGTAATACCATTCTCAGCTAGGATTGCGCTGATTTCCCGTCGAATACCTAGATCTGTAAAAACCTTATGCATATAAACACCTCTTTTTATCCGAATAAACAATATGTCCCATTAAACAGCAGATCTGATTTCAAATATATAGGATATTATGTATTTTAGAAACATGAAAATTGATAGATTATAAAAAGTCTTCGCTATATTTCCTGGAAATATTACAATTCTTTTTTAGGAAAAAGAGTGTTAGTCTACGATCTAACACTCTTTTTCCTAATGGCTAAAAAAACCCAACTGTATAAAGAACAATATTGCGAATATATATAAGATCGGATGAACTGTTTTGCCCTTGCCTCTCAGCACCTTTAAAATAGGATACACAATAAAGCCAACACCAATTCCTGTAGCAATACTATATGTTAACGGCATAGCAATTACAATCAAAAACGCAGGAAAAGCTTCCTCCAGATCATTCCAATCAATACTTCGCAAACCGCTCATCATAAAGAAACCGACAATAATCAAAGCAGGGGCGGTAACTGCAGGAATGCTAGCCAGCATCTTGGCGATAGGTGCAAAAAATAAAGTAATTAATAACAATGTGGCAGTGACTACAGCCGTTAAACCGGTTCGCCCACCTACAGCAACTCCTGAGCTTGACTCAACATATGCGGAAGTAGGACTCGTACCAAGAGCAGCACCAACAGTAGTGCCAACAGCATCTGCCAGCAGAGCTCCCCGCACACGAGGAAATTTCCCATCCTTTAACAATCCTGCTTGTTCTGCCACGCCAAGCATTGTTCCTGTAGTATCAAACAAAGTAATTAGTAAGAATGTAAAAACAACTGCATAGAGCCCTTGTTCAAAAACGCCAGATACATCCATCTGCCAGACAGTTTTCTCTAAGCCATGAGGAAGCATAAATAAGCTTTCTGGCAATACCAGCATTCCTTTATAATGAGCAATAACAGAAGTAATCAGCATACCGACGAATAAGGCTCCCTGCACACGGTAGACCATTAATACCAAAGAGATCACAAGACCAATAATTGTCATTAAGGTAATCGGTTCTGCCAAATTACCTAAAGTAACTAGTGTCGCCGGCGAGGCAATAACAATCTTCGCATTTTGTAAACCAATGAAAGATATAAACAAACCAATGCCTGCAGTGATCGCATGCTTTAAACTTGTCGGAATCGAATCAATCAAAATATAACGGAATTTAGTTAAGGAAAGAAGCAAAAAGATAATTCCGGTTAGAAAAACTGCGCCTAATGCCACTTGCCATGAATGTCCCCCTGCTAACACAACACTATAAGAAAAATATGCATTCATTCCCATTCCTGGGGCTATAGCAATCGGGTAGTTTGCAAATACTCCCATAATCAAAGTAGCCAATGCACTTGCTAAAATAGTAGCCATAAAAACACCATCAAAATCCATACCAGCAATATGTAAAACTGCAGGATTGACAATCACGATATACACCATTGTCAGAAAAGTAGTGATGCCTGCCATTATCTCTGTAGATACCGTTGTCCCTCGCTCTTCTAATTTGAACCATGAATTCACGTATGAAACACCTCTATTCTATCTTCTTACTTTCATTATCTTCTCCAAAAGACCGAAATTTATTTTATCACATTGAAGTACCCTTGTATACAAAGAAATTTTATGAGAACTAGAAAAACGTTACGCTTCCTAAATAAAAACTTTTGAACCGCAAAGATGCAGCCTTTGTTTCTCCTGTCTTTTCCAGCTCAAAGATTTATACTTTCTCCACTAAAAAAATAACCCTTTAGATCATTACATCTAAAAGGTTATCTTATACAAGACGGAGCTGATTGCGATAGGCAAGATAATTTAGTTCTTATTTTTTCTCTTTATGTACAATACCGGCTGTTGCCTGATGGGTAGGAGTAACGGTTACTTCGCATATTTGAACATGAGCTGGCGCACTGGCTGCATAAACAACAATGTCAGCAATATCTTCTGCCACTAGCGGCTCAATACCATCATATACATTATCTGCCTGCTGCTGGTTGCCATTGAAGCGTACTACGCTAAAATTAGTCTCTACCATACCTGGCTGAATATTAGTTACTCGTATGGGAGTATCTACCACATCCATTCTAAGTCCATCACTAATGAACTTAACTGCTGCTTTTGTAGCGCAATACACGGTTCCCCCAGGATAAGCGATGATCCCTGCGGTAGAACCAATATTAATAACATGACCATTCAAATTATGCTCTAACATCTGAGGGACAATCTTTCTGGTAAGATACAACAAGCCTTTTACATTTGTATCAATCATAGCTTCCCAATCTGCTGGTTCTCCTTCGTGAAGTTTGTCCAGACCTCGGGCTAAGCCGGCATTATTGACGAGTATATCAATTTTCTGCCACTCCAAAGGTAAAGTATCAATAAGCTCATTGACAGCCTTCTTATCTTGAACATCCAATTGCAATGCCAATACTTCTGTTTGATACTTCTCTTTTATTTCATGAGCTACTTCTTGGACCTTTTCTACTGTTCTTGCAGATATAATTAGCTTTGCCCCCGCTTTTGCAAATAACTCAGCACAAGCTTTTCCGATACCACCACTGGCACCACTAATAAAGACAATTTTATTTTTTAATGCTCTCATTCGGCAGGCCCCCTATAATTAGATATATATCATTGTCTTGCCTAACGCATTTCAATCATGTGAATATCTTTCTACATGATTAATCATTTTCCTGCTATATACTTTTCTATATCTAAAACTGAGATCTTTCTTTGCCCAACACTAAGGAGTAGTACAAAACTACAGCTAAGATCTTCGTTCTCAGCATCTTATACAAAAGGCTGCTTCAGATAATGTTACATATTATCTAAAGCAGCCTTTATATGCTTATGTAATTTTTCTGTTGCTCTATTTAATCATCGTTACAAAATCTTTACCAAACTGCTTGCAATTTTCAAGAGCTTGCTCATCTGGATTCCATAATGTGCGTAAGCCATCATTAACGACTGTAAAACCACTGCCTTGCAGTAAGGCTGATAATATTTTATTGCCTTCACCACTCCAGCCATAAGCACCAAAAGCAGCTGCCTTTTTATTTTTAAAATCTAAACCTTTGATTTCTTCCATAATTCCGGCTATGGAGGACAATACACCTTTGTAAATAGTTGGTGAACCAAGAATGATTGCTTTTGACTTAAAGACTTCACTGACGATATCATTTTTATCTGATTTTGCACTATTAAACAACTTTACCACGATTTTAGTATCTGCAGACTGAATGCCTTGGGCAATTTCCTCTGCCATACGGCGAGTACCATTCCACATTGTATCATAAATAATCGTGATTTGATTTTCTTGATAGTCTAAGGCCCATTGGGCATATTTATTTACAATTTGCAAAGGATTCTCCCGCCAAATGACACCATGACTTGTACAAATCATTTCAACAGGCAGATTCAGCCCTACCACCTCTTTGATTTTTTTATCTACAAATTTACTAAGAGGAGTTAATATATTTGCATAATATTTTATACATTCTTGAAACAATTCTGCCTGATCAACTAGATCATTATACATAAGAGCAGAAGCATAATGCTGACCAAAAGCATCACTGCTAAACAGAATATTGTCACCTGTCAGATAAGCAAACATGGTGTCCGGCCAATGCAGCATTGGAGCTTCTACAAATATAAGTTCTTTGGAGCCTATATCCAATTTATCTCCCGTCTTTACGACCTTAAAGTTCCAATCCTGATGATATTGTCCCTTTAAAGATTTTACTGCATTGGCTGTACAGTAGATCGGTACATCGGGAATTTTCTTCATAAGCTCTGGCAAGGCACCGCTATGATCAATCTCTCCATGAGTGATAACAACCGCATCAATAGTGGATAAAGGAATTTCTTTTTGTAAGTTGTCCACAAATTCCTTGGCAAAAGGCATCCATACTGTGTCAAGTAACACCGTTTTTTTATCCTGGATCAAGTAAGAATTATACGATGTACCTCTATGAGTAGAATATTCTTCACCATGAAAAGTTCGTAGTTCCCAGTCAATTTTTCCAACCCATGTAAGACCATCTTTAATTTTAAATCCCATGATATATCCTCCTTACTAGTTTATTCTACCTAATTACTATGTTCACCCCACTTTACGTCAAACCCTTTTAACTGTTTTTACATAAGGATATTATTCTCTAGATGATTGCTTGAAAGAGATCTGATTTTAATCTTTTCTACTGCAAAAACGTTATGAGCAAATCATACTATGTATTGTTTTTAAAAAAAGTGATGTAAATCAATTTTTAAAATTAACTTTTTACTCTACACGATTCAAGCTATAATATAATAAAAGCGATTAAATAATTGAGGTATGAATATGGATACATGCACAACTACTCAAGAACATATCTGCGCGAGTATTGTTCCTATTTTCAAGATGCTACATCTTACAGAATTACAAAAAATTAATACCTTGATCAAGAAGAAAAACTATGAAAAGGGCAAAATCCTTTTTACAAAGGGAGATCTCGCCGAGCATCTTTATATCGTACGCTTTGGTCGGGTAAAAGTCTATGAAATGTCAGAGGATGGACGACAGCAAATCGTGCGTCTATTAGAACCTGGAGATTTTTTTGGCGAACTCGCCTTATTTATGGACGAACAGCACTATTTTCTAAATGCAGAAACATTAGATGAAACTGGAATTTGTCTTCTCTCTCGCGATGATCTGAAAATGCTTATGCACCAAAATCCAGAAATTTCAACCCGTATTATGCAGGCATTGACTGAAAGACTCGCTTATGCAGAAAAATTCATCAGCAATCTTACCTTACAAACCATCGAGCAGCGACTGATTACCTGGCTGCTCATGATGGGAGAAAAGGAAGGCGTTGTCACACCGCAAGGTATCCGCCTCACCATTAACTTGCCAAGACATGAACTGGCTAACGTATTTGGTACTACAAGAGAAACATTAAGCCGTAAGTTTTCCAAACTACAAGCAGACGGTTTCATAACAATCCTAAGCCCCAAGCAACTGTTAATCCTCGATAAACTAAGGCATCATTCTACATTGGAAAATTAGCACTTGTTTTCCCCCTTAAAACGAAAGAATGAACCACAGAGGCGCAGAGAAAAGATAATAATAAAACAGCCAACCTATCAGCAATGCGTCGAAGATAGATTGGCTGTTTTCATTTCTTAATGACTTAAAAGTCCAATTTGTATAAAAAACAGAACCATGAATAAATATAAAATGGGATGAACCTCACGTCCCTTGCCTCTCATTAATTTCAGCAAAGGATATACAATAAACCCGATACCAATACCAGTAGCGATGCTATAGGTTAATGGCATGGAGGCCACAACAAGAAAAGCAGGAAACGCTTCTTCAATATTCTGCCAGTCAATATCACGTAAGCCATTCATCATAAAGAATCCAACAATAATAAGAGCTGGAGCCGTAACAGCTGGAATACTTGATAACATTTTAGCAACAGGCGAGAAAAATAAAGTTACTAAGAACAAACCCGCAACAACAACAGCGGTCAATCCACTGCGTCCTCCTACTGATACACCTGCGCTAGACTCAATACAAGTGGCAGTGGGACTTGTTCCTAGCACAGCACCAGCAACGGTCCCTGCAGCATCAGCCAAAAAAGCCCCTCTCGCATTTGGAAACTTCCCATTTACAAGAAGCCCTGCTTGCTCCGCCATCCCCAGCAGTGTACCCGTAGTATCAAATAAAGTTATTAAGAAAAAGGTAAAAATGACAGAATAAAGACCAGAATCCAAGACTCCCTGTACATCCAATTTAAAAAGGGTATGCTCTAAGCCGCTAGGCATTACCACAAACTGAGATGGTAAGGACATAAAACCCATGGAATAAGCAGCAGCCGCCGTTACTAGCATACCAATAAATAACGCTGCCTTTATGCGATAAGTAAGTAATACTAAAGATACAGCTAACCCAATAATGGTTAATAAAGCAATAGGCTCAGAAAGTTTCCCAAGAGTGACTAAGGTAGCAGGAGAATCAACAACTATTTTTGCACTCTGCAAACCAATGAAACAGACAAAAAAACCAATACCAGCAGTAATAGCGTGTTTTAAACTTGCGGGAATCGCATCGATCAAAATGGAACGAAATTTGGTTAGAGATACTAATAAAAACATGATTCCGGATATAAAAACAGCACCAAGTGCCACTTCCCAGGAATATCCTCCCCCCTTTACCACACTAAAAGCAAAGTAGGCATTCAGCCCAAGTCCAGGTCCAATCACAATTGGATAATTAGCAAATAACCCCATAATCAACGTACCAATTACACTACTTAAAATAACCGCCATAAAAACACCATTAAAATCCATACCAGTCAAGCTTAAAACCGAAGGAATAACAATAACCGAATATGCTAATGTTAAAAAGGTTGTTATTCCTGCCAAAACTTCCGTGGATATGCTTGTCCCTCGTTCTTGCAGCTTAAAAAATGATTCCATTTACAACACCTCTAAAATTATATACGTAAGGCGATATTATAACATAGATTATCGTATTATGTATACACCGAATCTAACATTTTATTCTCCTCATCGTAAGGCATCCTCGTTCATTCTACCAATAACAGTCTCTTTACAAAAACAAAGACACTATTATTCACGACAGCCTTTATCAGGACACTTGGTTGAAGAATAAACGTTACTTGTATCTTTTTAACAAAGCGCTACGATTATGACTATATTGAAATTCCAGATTCATAATCATAGTAGAAATCCGTTCCATTTCTGCCGACATAATTGGATCACTTCTTCTTGCATTATTTATTTGTCTCCACATATTATTCAAAAGCTCATTCCCTGATTGTAGACCATATAGATAAAAGGGTTTTTTAAAGATAAAATTCATAAAAAAATTTTCGATTAAAATGTCAGGCATACAATGATTAAATTCTTCTCTAACATCATCTTTTTGATCTAAAGAATCATAATTCGCATAAATAATTTTATTTAAATTTTGACTAAACGTATCATCTTGGGGTAGATAAAGAATTTTCTTAACTGTTTGGTTTATTAGTTGAATACGTTCTTCCATTGTTATCTTTCTACACTGCAATAAATCAATAAAGTGATGCTCCATCTCAAAATAATAGCGCAAGGGATGATAAAGTGA